>PLMO01000139.1 GCA_003142515.1 Bacteroidales bacterium | reverse complement strand
ATATTCGTTTTTACACAGCCTCTAAAGACCGGGGTAAGTCAGGCTATTTGTCATTCTTCATGCTTGAATTACCCTGACCTTCAGGTCGGGGGTCAAGCGGCCCCAAAAATAACCCGGGCTTTAGCCCAAAACATGGAATTGGAACAGCTCTAGTATTCCTGCCAAGATTTGATCTCCAGGTCTTCCGGTTTGAGCTTGCAGAAAGCCATCACGAATACATTGGCCAGGTTGGCATTGGTGATCAGCGGTACGTTGAAATCGATCGCCGCACGCCGGATGGTGTAATCATTGTAAAGCTCATCCTTTGAAAGGTTTTTCGGGATGTTGATCACAAGGTCGATCCGATGGTTTGTAAGGTATTCCATTACATTGGGAGAGGCATCTTCGTCGGGCCAGTGCAGGATCGTAGAGTCAATGCCATTATCCTTAAAGAACTCAGCCGTTCCCCTTGTGGCGAAAATATGGATATTCTTTTCGGCCAGCATCCGGCAACCCTCCAGCAGGATCGTCTTGGATTTTAACGGTCCCGATGAAATTAAAATGTTCTTCTCCGGAATGCGGTATCCGACGGAAAGCATGGACTTCAGCACAGCTTCGTAAACAGTGTCGCCGATACAGCCTACTTCGCCGGTTGAAGCCATGTCAACTCCCAGCATCGGATCGGCTTTCTGAAGCCGGGAGAAGGAAAACTGGGGAGCTTTCACACCGATATAATCAATATCGAAGAAAGATTTGTCCGGCTTGTCAAACGGAATCCCAAGCATAACCCGGGTTGCGATATCAATAAAATTTATTTTCAGTACTTTGGAAACGAAAGGGAAACTGCGTGAAGCCCTCAGGTTGCATTCGATGACCTTGATATCATTGTCCTTGGCAAGAAACTGGATGTTGAAAGGCCCGGAGATCTGTAACGACCGGGCTATATCACGGCTGATGCGCTTGATCCGTCGAACCGTTTCCACATAGATCTTCTGAGGTGGAAAGATGATCGTGGCATCGCCCGAATGAACCCCGGCAAATTCGATGTGCTCTGAAATGGCGTAAGCAACGATCTCTCCTTCCTTAGCCACAGCATCGATTTCGATCTCTTTGGCTTCCTCGATGAATTCTGATACGACCACTGGGTGCTCTTTGGAAACATTGGTTGCCAACGCCAGAAAATGCTCCAGTTCGCTTTTGTTCGAGACCACATTCATAGCAGCGCCTGAGAGCACATAGGAAGGGCGGATCAACACAGGGAAACCGACCTGTTCGGTGAAATTATAAATGTCTTCCAGGCTTGAAAGTTCTTTCCAACGGGGCTGATCAATCCCCAGGCGGTCCAGCATGGAAGAGAATTTATGACGGTCTTCGGCATTGTCAACCGAAACAGGGGATGTTCCCAGCACCGGCACATTATGCTTGTGAAGCCGCATGGCAAGGTTGTTGGGGATCTGACCTCCCATCGAAAGNNACCGACCGGTACCCTGCTTCCTTTATCGCATTCAGCGCATTGACACTGCACCAGTCGAACTCAACCGAACTCCCGATCCGGTAAGCGCCACTACCCAGAACGATCACCGATCGCCGGTCATGCAGGAACTCAATATCATGTTCACTGCCACTATACGTCAGATAAAGGTAGTTGGTCTGAGCCGGATATTCCGCTGCAAGGGTATCAATCTGCTTTACATAGGGTATGATATTCTTTTCCTTCCGGTATTCCCTGATTTTCAGCATATCCGGTTCCGGGTTCCTTATTCCCGTCTTGAATACCAGCCGGGCAAGCTGGAAATCGGAAAAACCAAGTCGCTTGGCATCGAGGATCAGTTCGTCAGGAACATCCCGGATGTCGTTGTATTGTTCAAGAATTTGTCCGGTATCAAATATGTTTTTCAACCGGTAAAGGAACCATTTATCAATGCGCGTCAATTCCCAGATCCTTTCAATCGAATATCCTTCGGCAAAAGCCTGGGCAATGAGGAAGATCCGGACGTCGGTGGGATGGGAAAGCTCATTTTCCAGGTCCTTTGCGCGAAGTTCCTTGTTGCCGATGAGACCGTGCATCCCTTGTCCTATCATCCGTAATCCTTTTTGAATGGCTTCTTCGAATGTCCGCCCGATAGCCATGATCTCGCCTACGCTTTTCATGCTCGATCCTAACTGCTTCGACACGCCAACGAACTTCCCAAGATCCCACCTCGGGATCTTGACCACGATATAATCCAGGGCCGGTTCAAAGCAAGCTGTCGTGGTCTTTGTTATAGAATTCCTGAGTTCATGAAGGCCATATCCCAGGGCCAGCTTGGCAGCGACAAATGCCAGCGGATAGCCGGTCGCTTTGGAAGCAAGCGCGGAAGACCTTGACAACCGTGCATTCACTTCGATCACACGGTAATCTTCTGATTCCGGATCGAGTGCATACTGGATATTACATTCACCGACGACACCCAGGTGGCGGATCACACGGATCGACAACTCCCGGAGTTTGTAATATTCAAGGTTGGAAAGAGTCTGCGAAGGAGCGACCACAATGCTTTCACCGGTATGAATACCCAGCGGGTCGAAATTCTCCATATTGCATACCGTGATGCAGTTGTCGTGGCAGTCACGGACTACTTCATATTCGATCTCCTTCCAGCCTTTCAGTGATTCCTCGATAAGGATCTGGGTGGAATAAGAAAATGCTTTGGCAACGAGCAGATCCAGTTCATTCTCATTGGAGCAAAACCCGCTTCCCTGCCCCCCAAGTGCAAAGGCAGCACGGATAATCAAGGGATAACCAATTTTTTCGCCGGCTTTCCTGGCGCTTTCTGCATCGGTAACGGCGACACTTCGGGGAGTATGCACCTGTATCTCATCCAGTTTCCTGCAAAACAGTTCCCTGTCTTCCGTGCTGATGATCGTTTCAACCGGAGTTCCCAGTACCCGTACCTGGTATTTATCGAATACTCCTGCTCTGTGCAGCAAAACTCCGCAGTTGAGTGCCGTCTGCCCACCGAAGGCAAGCAGAACCCCGTCGGGATTTTCTTTACGGATCACCTCTTCAACAAAAAACGGTGTGACAGGCAGGAAATAAACCTTATCGGCAATCTTATCGGAAGTCTGGATTGTGGCAATGTTCGGGTTGATCAATACCGTTTCGATCTTTTCCTCTTTTAATGCTTTCAATGCCTGCGAACCGGAATAGTCAAATTCTCCGGCTTCGCCGATCTTGAGGGCGCCTGAACCCAGGATAAGGACTTTATGGATCTCTTCGATCATTTGTTTTTCATGTTACAGGTTTTCACGAGTTCCATGAAATCGTCAAAGAGAAACCGTGTATCGGTAGGTCCACCGGAAGCTTCCGGGTGGAACTGTGTCGAGAAAAAAGGTTTCGTCTTATGCCGGATCCCTTCGTTGGTCCCGTCGTTCAGGTTGATAAAAAATGGCTCCCAATTTTTGTCGAGATTGCTGGGATCCACAGCGAATCCATGGTTCTGGGATGTTATGTAGGTCTTCATTGTCCCGTAGAGCAAGACAGGCTGGTTGTAAGCCCGGTGACCATATTTCAGTTTATAGGTGGTAGCCCCGGCAGCAATGGCCAGGAGCTGGTTTCCGAGGCAAATGCCGAAGATGGGTTTACCTATCGCGATGGCTTTTTCAAGATTCCCGATCGTTTCACGGCACATCTGCGGATCGCCGGGGCCGTTGGAAATCACGAGTCCGTCATAATCATCCTGCGTGAAATCATAGTCCCATGGAACCCTGATCACGGTAGCGCCAGTATCCATCAGGCAACGGATGATATTGTTCTTCACCCCACAATCAACAAGGATAATACGGGTTTCATTGCCCGGATAGAGAATCTTTTCCTTAACACTGACCTGATCTACAAGATTTTCCTGGTTAGGATCGTAAAGTTCAACCTCCTTTTCATCATTCTGAAAAAGTTTCCCTAGCATAGTACCCCTTTCGCGAAGTATCTTTACGAGTGCGCGGGTATCTACCCCGCTGATCCCCGGCACGTTATGCGCCAGGAGCCAGTCGGAAAGGTTTTCCAGGGCATTCCAGTGGCTGTATTCCGCAGAATAACATGAAACGACAAGCCCCGAAATATGGATGCGGTCTGATTCAAAATATTTCGAAAGATTTTCCCGGATCGCTTTCCCCGGAACGCCGTAATTCCCTACCAGCGGATAGGACAAAACAAGAATCTGACCTTGATAGGAAGGATCAGTCAGACTTTCCGGGTAGCCGGTCATCGCAGTGTTGAAAACCACTTCTCCTGAAACGGAACACAACGCCCCAAAAGGTTTACCTGTAACCCGCGTTCCGTCATCAAGCAGGAGCTGTGCCATTGTGTCTCTATAAGCAATGAAGATTTTCCTGCGGGTAAAAGTACGACAAGAATTGATTCTTAGCAAAGTGTCCCTGGTCTCTGTGTTTCTCTGTGTCTTCTCAGTGAATCTCAGTGTAATACCTGATCGGGATAAAATTTATTACACAGAGATACACAGAGATTAAGAGGAGGTTCACGGAGAAATTGATTTTACGAGGTCTTCAGACATCTCCCATAATTTTTGCCCGTTTTCCGGATTGAGCGCTTTTTCATCTGGTTCCTTCCGGCTCATCAGGAAGAGGTAATCAAAAGGCTTATTTTCCAGGTCAGGGGAAGCAGCCAGGTAAATAACCGGGATTGCAGCTTTGGAAGGAGATTTGAAGAAGAGTACAAAAATCAGTTTCAGGAGAGGAAGGAAAATTTTTGGTGCCTCTCTTCCTATATTTGAATTGATGGGTCCAGGGCAGAGTGCGAACACGGAACATGTTAACTCAACTTTGTTGAGTCTTCGTGATAATTCAACTGCAAAGGTGGTCAGGAGTAATTTATAGGTTCCGTAAAGCTCAATGCTTTTATTGATGCCGTATTCCTTGTAAACGCCAAAAGAATCCCAATCAAATTCCCGTGGGTTCCGGTGTGTTTCCGAGGAAACAAAAATGATCCTTGGATGACCGGAACCTGTATACCGGAAGCAATTTTCCTTTAAAAGAAGATTCACAAAAATAAACTTCGACAAATAATTCACCATGAACATCTCTTCAATTCCCTGTGGTGTTTTGCGGCTTTTCTTCGGAACCAGGCCCGCATTGCAGATCAGGATATCGATCTTTCCGAATTGACCGCGTATATCGGCTACCAACCGGTGGATGGATGAAATGTCTGAAAAATCAACCGGAAACATGTGAATATCGCCCGATCCGGTCCTTCTTTTTACTTCTTCTCCTTTTCCCGGGATACCGCTGCGACAAGCCATGATGACCTTTGCCCCTCTCCGGGCCACTTCTACGGCCACTGCAAATCCAAGTCCAGAGCTTGCCCCGTCGATCAGAACAGTCTTGCCATCAAAGCGGTCGGTAAGCTTTAGCGTTCCTGCCGGTTCATGTTTCCGGAAGAGGTCCATGATCCCTGTGAATGTAGCGTTGAAAGCATTGCCGTACTTCTCCTGCTTTTTATCGGTCATAGTGTTCTGAGATAAATTGCCGGTACCGGCTTGTATATTTGTCAATATCGGCTTCTGTCAGGCCAAAATCAGACAGTGAATATTGATGCTTACCATATTTCCGGTGAGGGTGTTCCTTTTCATGTTTTTCAAACCGTGTGATCAATTCCGGCGTGATTCCGCCATCCAGCGAGTATATCCTGGAAAGTTCTTTCCCTGCATTCCGGATCAGGTCGTCATAATACAGGTCTGTAAACTTCGCGGGATTGTTAGCTTTTTCACGGTAATCCAAAGCTTTATCCAACATATAGCCGGTCTTTCTGACCCAATGCGCAGCAATTCTTTTTTCATCGACATGATCGCTGAAGATCATATGATTATAGGTCACCATGCTCAGGAAGGAAGGAACCGATTCATAGATACTGCGGTGTGGCCAAAGAAAATGAACTTCTCCGAAATGTTTTTCTATGAGGTCCGGAAATTCAAGATGATGGGGTGTTTTCAGCACCCAGCGTTTTGCAGGTTTCTGCCATTGCAGGAATTTCAGGACCTTTACGGCATAAGCGTATGCAGATGATTGATCGGTCTTCTCCAGCCAGTCTGCATAGGAAGGGACCTGCATCATGGCTTCCGGGGTGGTACTTAAAAAACTCACATCCAGGAGCAGGATATCTTCTTCCGGCTCGTTGATGTCGATCGGATGAATGGCAAAAAACCCCGGCGACATCATTTTGAGGGCCTTTACGGAAGTTTTTGCGATGGCAATACGTTTATCCTTAGTTTTTTCATCCAGGGTGAGAGGAATGGGATTGATAACCTCCCAGCTGGGTATCACCCGGTGATCGGGATCGGCGGCCAGCAGGCGTTGAAGTTTTGTGGTACCGGTTCGTTGCAGCCCTATGATGATCCAGGCGGGATACAAAGGTTGTTCGAGGATCTCCGGATGAAGGCGGAAGAAGTATTCCGCCCGGAGACGTATACTCAAAAGGCTGATGAACCGTTGTCGAGTAATGAACCTTCCGGCAGGATGCAGATCCGCTTCTTCATTCACTGATCGTAAAAGTTTTTCTAATGGTTCATCTGAGAAATCTTTTCCAAGGTCATCCAGGCCTGTGACTTTCTTTGCCGAACGGATCAACTCATCCTTATCCAATTTTATCTTCGTGCCAAGAAAATAGGTAGCTTTCCAGGAATCGTTCAGCAGCTTAAACCAGAGAGGCCGTTTTTCAAAATTCCGGGAATGAGTTATTTTGTCAGAATTCATTTTTCGGGATTGATCTTCTTATTTATTTGTCTGATTCAATAAGGATGATACTTCGCCGACTTTCATTACCCTGCATGATGGGGTTATGGGGTTTTCTCCGGGGGCCAGGCGATACCAGCGCCAGCACATGGTACCTTCCTTGTGACCGGCGGTTTCTATCCAGTTGGGAATTCCAGGTTCCTGGTGTGCCACAACCACGGTAATACTTCCATCTGAATTACAGATCGCAGACGCTTTGTTTATGCAAACATTAAAATACCGGTAATCAAGCGATTCCATCCACCAATTGTTTAACTGGAAATTCCATGAATCGCAGAGGGGTGGTTTTACGTTGATTACCAGTGCCTCATCAGAAGCCAATTTCCAATGACTATGATAATAAAAGATATTTGCATCGCCTCCTGCCTCATTGGAAATGTCAGGATCAAATAACGGAAGCTGATTCGTGTGTTTTTGAAATCCTTTTGCCCACCGGGCGAAAAGAAGTGGCGCTCCGGCAACAAACAGGGAGGCTGTTTTCAACCCTTCATCGATCAATCCNNATGGAACGGTCTGAAAAAGTCTGTCTTACAATCACCAACCCGGTTTCATCTTCGATTTTCAGCCAGTTCAGTCCTTTTTTCGTTTTGCTCAGAATGATTTCAAAACTCCCATCGGGCATAAGTTCTAACTCGGAATGTTCCAGCTTCCCGCAGGGAGTAAGTTTCCCTGTGGTACCATAATTCCCGTTCTGCGTGAAAAACCCGAGGTAATGCACTGTATTTCTCTTGCCACTGATACGATATTCATAGTTTCCGCTGATCTGTGCATTGAAATAGTGATTATCTGGATTGTCTGCCCCTATTTTCACGGTTTCATGCACCATCCTGCGAAGAATAGGAAAAGCAGGATCATTATATTCAACAAATGCCTCAAGGCCTGCACGGGTCAGCCGGGTCAGGTAACGTAATCCTTCCGCTTGCTGAAAAGGGTCAACAGGAGCTCCCGGATATAGTAATGCTGACCCTGCAGTTTTCAGTTGATCGCAAAAATCTTCCCATGATTTCCCGGTAACTACTCTTTCATCATAGAGATCTTCCTGTTTTATTCTCCTGATTTTCATAGATAACAGCCGGAAGAATTTCAGGATCTTTAAAAATAAAAACAACACATCCCTCATACTGAAAAGAAATAACTATTATTGCAGATCACAAGATAGAAGGCAAAGTTAGAAATTTCCAT
>PLMO01000125.1 GCA_003142515.1 Bacteroidales bacterium | reverse complement strand
ACCGATTGCCTGGTGATCAGGATGTCGCCGATCTCCGGTTTATCAATGGTTCCCGATATTCCAAAATACTGAACTTTTTTATTCCCATCGAGATATGATTGTAGCTGGTTTTGTGCAGACTGAAGCTGGTCGCCGATTGCAAATGACAGTTTTTGTTCGAGGTTTTGCAGGAGGTTCTGGTGGAAGATCCAGGAAGCCGACCGGATCAGTACATTTTTTGTGCGAATGTCAAAATCAAGGTCTTTTACTTTCAGTGAAGATGTTTCCCTGTCATAATAAGGTTTCCCGGAAAGGTAGATGGTTCCTTTAATGGTGCCTTCTATATTCAGTGCAACCACGATTTTATCGCCACTTCCGAAGAGAAAGATGTCTTTAACCCCGATAAGGTATTTCCCCTGGCGGTATTGAAAGCCAGAAAGTTGTTGTTTTGCAATCTCATTGATATGGATAAAGGGAACATCGAGTCCGAGGCTAATGTTGAAATCGTTGTCGAGACGACTGGTGATCTTCAGGTCGGGAAGATTTTCATTGACCTGGTAGGCAGGTTCATCGCCATAAAAGATTTCGGTATACGCCTTGATCCCGATTGTATGATGGATCATGGTTGACGAACCCTGTAGAGGAACCGTACTGATTTCCAGCGGTGTGATTTTCGCCCACAAGGGATATTCATCTGAAAGTTTTATGGGCACCTGAATCGTATTCCAAATCGTGGTGAAATAGGATTTCAGGTCGAANNCCTCCTGCCAGCTGAAGCACAGGAGTAGTCACCCATTCATAACCGTCGGAAAAAGTCAGGGTAGAAATGGTCCAGTCTTTCTGAATTGCGATCCGGGTTCGGAATTTCAGAATCACACTGCCGGTAACTTCCCGGGAATCGGAAATACCGATTCCAAAAGCCCCGATGATAAATCTCTTCTTAATCCAGACGCTCAGGGGTACCTGATAAAAGATCTGGTTCCCGTCCATGACCAGCTTGATATCTGCCATTTTCCAGGCTTTGACCATAAGGTTGTCATGATCATTGTCATCGAAACTGGTATCAGCATAGATGAGTCCGTGGAACTGCTGGTTAACTAATTGCTCCATCTTTTTCAGATCTGCTTCAAAAGGGATGCTGAGGTAGGAAACCGGTTGCTGTACTTTAATTTCCTCGTAGGATTCAGGCGGACGTTCTATTTTTAATACTGAACACCCGGAAAAGCCAAGGATAAGGAAAAGGCAGAATGAAAGGAAAAAATATCTTTTCATGTTAGTTTGTACTTTACATTTTCGGGGGTGACCAAAAAGTATTTTTTTACCGCAGAGGCGCAAAGGCGCAGAGAAATAATTTATTGAAATTGAATTCTTTGCGTCTCCGCGTCTCTGCGGTTCTAAAGTAAATCTTTACTTTTTAGTCAGCCTCAGCATTATTAAAAATATTAACAAAATGGTTTCAAAGCTGAGCGGATTTTGTAATTCCGCTCACTAAGAAACCGAATTCAGATTTTAACACGTTTTAGCCGCAAGCTATTGGTGACAACAGAAACGGAACTTAGCGCCATTCCTGCTCCCGCGATCATCGGATTGAGAAGAAATCCCGTAAAAGGGTAAAGTATACCGGCTGCAACAGGAATGCTGATAACATTGTAAAAGAAAGCCCAGAAAAGGTTCTGACGGATGGTCTTTACGGTTTTCCTGGAAAGCCGGATTGCGGAGATGATTTTTTCAAGGTCGCCCCCGATCAGGGTGATCTGGGCGCTTTCCATGGCAATGTCGGTACCGGTCCCCAGGGCGATGCCGATATCTGCCAGGGCCAATGCAGGCGAGTCGTTGATTCCATCACCCACCATGGCAACACGTCTTCCCTTGTCTTTCAACTGTCTGACATAATCCGATTTCCCTTCGGGAGTGACCTCTCCTTTAAAATGATCGATCCCTGCTTTAGCCGCCATGTGTGAGGTGATGGCAACCGTATCCCCGCTCAGCATATGTATTTCGATGCCCATGTTCTTTAATTCAGATACTGCAGATGCGGATGAAGGTTTAATCGTATCGGTTACCGAAAAAAGAGCAATTACATTCCGGTTTTTGGTCACATAGATCAGTGACTGTGCCTGTCTTCGTAATTCATCATCTTTTTCCAGAAAGGTTTTTGTGAACTGCCCGTTGTTTTCGAGGATATAACTTTTGCTTCCGATATGGTATACATCACTTCCGACAAATGCGGAAACTCCCTTTCCCGTTGTGCTTTCAAAGCCGACAATTTCATGGGGAATGAAATCCTGTTTCTTCATATGGTTGACTAATGCCGCCGCAAACGGATGTTCCGACCTTGATTCGATCGATACAATTGCATCTTCGAACGTGGAATGATCTATATTATTTTCATCCCATACGATCTCAGCTACTGTGGGTTTTCCAACAGTGATGGTTCCCGTCTTGTCAAGTACGATCGTATCAATGATGCAGGCGGTTTCCAGGCTTTCTGCATCGCGAATCAGGATTCCATGTTCGGCGGCTTTCCCTAATCCCACCATCAGGGCAGTTGGTGTGGCAAGTCCCAGGGCACATGGGCAGGCGATGACCAAAACGGTGATGGCACAGATGAGGGCGATAGGGCTTCCGGATGCAGGATGCCAGATCGACCAGGTGATAAAGGTAAGGATGGATATCCCGATCACGACAGGAACAAAAACAGCTGCAACCTTATCCACCAGTCTTTGTACCGGCGCCCTGCTTCCCTGAGCTTCCTGGACAAGCTTAATGATCTGCGCCAGCATGGTTTCACTGCCTACTTTTTCAGCCGATATTTTCAGGCTGCCGGTTTGGTTGATGGTAGCTCCGATCACAAAATCCCCGGCCTTCTTTTGTACAGGTACCGATTCACCTGTGATCATACTTTCGTCGATGAATGAATCTCCTTCGGTCACTTTTCCGTCGGTGGGGATCTTTTCCCCGGGACGGATCACCAGCGTGTCACCCACGATGATTTTCGAAATCAGCATTTCTTTTTCAATGCCATTCCGGATCACCCTTGCCGTCTTTACACCCAGTCCCATCAATTTCCGGATAGCGCCTGTAGTCCGCTGTTTAGCTTTTTCTTCAAAATATCTTCCCAAAAGGATAAATGAAATGATCACTACGGAGGCTTCAAAATAAACATGGGGCTCGAAACCCCGCGACTGCAGAAATTTAGGGAAGACCGTATTAAAAGTGCTGTAGAGAAAAGCCGTTCCTGTTCCCAGGGCGACCAGCGTGTCCATGTTGGAGGAAAAATGCAGAGCCCTTTTCCATGCGATAATGAAAAACTCCCTACCGAAGATCGCCAGCACTGGAAGTGCAAGGACAAGCATGATCCAATGGGAATATGGGATTTGGTGAAAGACCATCGAGATCAGGACAACCGGGATGGAAAATGCAACCGACATCAGGGTATTGTACTTCAGTCGTTCCAAACGCCGGTTTTGGTTATGTTCCTGGTCGCCGGTACTAATAGATCTATCAGTAATAAGTTTATATCCGATCCCATCAATCACTTTTACCATGCGGGCAGGATCGATGAGTTGAGGCTCATAATCCACCACAACCTGTTCCATGGCAAGGTTCACCACTGCCGACTTTACGCCCTTCTGGGCCGAAAGTATCGTTTGTATGCTCAGTGCGCAGGATGCGCATGACATTCCTTCTACCGGATATATTTCTTTAACAGTTGGCACCAGTGTCAATTTTCATGCAAAGTTAAGACAAATCACATGGGAGAAGAACTTCCCGCCTTTTCACATTCTTCCCACTAAATCCAATATTCCGTTAATAACCGTTAACGGATATATCGGGTTTCCCGGAATATAAAAGAGCGATGGGATATTTTTCAAGGAAGCTGCGGTTATGACAGAATTACTTATACAAAAACCGTTTGATACTTCTCTTGGGGGTTTTCTCGAATTCTGATTCTGCAATCTCAAAACCGGTGACGTGGATGTATTTTGGCAAACGGTGTTTCAGGTCGTGTATATACCCTTGGAATATTTCCGGAAGTTTTTCTTTTGTAACGCCTGCTCTATCCATTGCATCAGCGTCGGGGAAAATCAATGCGATCAAGGATTTTTCACGTTCGATGATCAGTGATTCCATGACGAGAAACCGGTTGTTCAGGATGGATTCGATTTCTTCGGGATAGATGTTTTTACCCGAAGGACCGAGGATCATACTCTTGTTCCGGCCCCGGATATGAATGTTTTCTTTTGCATCGATCACGCCCAGGTCGCCAGTGTGCAACCATCCGTCTTTTTCAAGTATTGCACGGGTTGCTTCTTCATTTTTATAATATCCCAGCATCACATGATTCCCCCTGACGAGGATCTCACCTGGAATTTTCCGGGGTTCAGGCGAATCAATCCGGATCTCCAGTTCATCTACCACCCGTCCCGAAGCACCCAGTCGTGTTGTTTTCCAGGAAGCATAGGAGATCAACGGGCCGCATTCCGTCATGCCATACCCGACGGTAAAAGGAAACCGGATCTTCCGGAAAAAACGTTCCGCCTGGCTGTTGAACGGAGCACCACCAATGACCAGTTCCCTGAAGTTACCCCCGAATACATCCACCATTTTTTTCCGGATCTTCCGGAATATCAGTTGATTTAACAATGGAATATACGACAGGATCCTGATCGCAGGTTTTCGCAATACCGGGATCAGCTGCGACTTGTAGATCTTCTCAATCACCAGTGGTACCGAGAGGATAAGTTCCGGCCGGATTTCCTGGAAGGCCTGCATGATGATCTTTGGAGAAGGGGTCTTCGTCAGGAATGTGATATCACACCCGAGGGTAAATGGGAAGAGAAATTCGAACGCACATCCGTAGGTATGCGCCAAAGGAAGAAATGAAAGGATCCGGTCTTTGGCATTTAACGGCATATTCCGGTGCGCATAAAGGATGTTGCCGAGAAGGCTCTTGTGCTGTATCACAACACCTTTTGAGAATCCTGTGGTTCCCGAGGTATAACTGATCACCGCGATGTCTTCACCCCCGGAAGCTTCGAAATTGATCATCTCAGGGGTTATACTTTCAAGGGATTCAGTTGCGTATTTTGGAATGTTTTTTTCAACAGGAGAACCTCCGCTTTTATAGAGAACCGATAGATCCTGTATCTTCAGGATCTTCCGGATCAAGGGGATGGCTCCCGTGTCAAGGCTGCTGAAAAGGGAATCTTCCGCAAAGAGAAGAATGGAATCGGAATGGGTGACGATGTGGTGAACGTCTGCCGGTTTAAAATCCGGGAGGATCGGCACGATCACCGCGCCATAGGTGACGGTGGAAAGGTAGATCACTCCCCAATTGGCGGAATTCTTCCCAAACAGGGCAATTTTATCCCCTTTTTTAATCCCGTATTTCCTGAACATTTGATGGATCTTCAGGATTCTTTCGCCGACTTCTTTATAAGTAAAATTGTTTCCGCCGTAATCGGAGAGCGCTCTGAACTCCCAGTTATCCCGGATGGCATTGGCGAACAAAGAAATTAAATCGGTAGATGTGGCGTTCATACAGACTGTTATTCGTTCCTATTATATGAAAAGCAGGAAATGAAAGATACTTTTTAAACACCTGTTGTCAAACAAAAGTACAAAAGTTCTGGAATTCCAAATGAATTAACCGGTTTCTGTTATATTGTAACTTAGAGTCAGAAAAAAATTATTTTGATTTGATCTAAATAAATTAAAGATTTCGTATTTTCGCACTCTATTTCCTGGTTTACTATTGTCATCCGCCTACAAGAATATTGAAAATCAAGGAAGACTATTCCGTCGCCCCGGAAATTGCCATTGAATTTTTCCCGGCAGGCACTGGAAATTGAAGACAAAAATTATTTCAAATCATGGATGGAATGATATACAGCAACCGGTTATTGGTAGTTATTTGTTGTTATTTATGGGGATTTGTTGTTTATAGCCGTACTTTTTAACTACGATAAATTCAAACGACAAACCAATGACAACCAATAACTCCTAATTACCAACAATAACAATCAATTACAATCAATAACAACGAACAATCGAAATGGAACAACAAAACAGCAACCAGAAGGATTTTCTTCCTATCAACGGGACGGATTATGTTGAATTTTATGTGGGCAACGCCAAACAGGCAGCACATTATTACCAGGCTGCGTTCGGATTTCAGCCTCTTGCTTATGCCGGGCTCGAGACCGGTTTAAAGGACCGAACTTCTTTTGTGGTAGTGCAGGACAAGATCCGGTTCATATTTACCTCTTCCCTGGTTCCGGATTCTCCTATAGCTGAACATGTAAGGCGCCATGGTGATGGTGTGAAAGTGATCGCACTTTGGGTGGATGATGCCCGGAAATCGTATACAGAAACGACAAAACGTGGGGCACAATCCTACCTAAAACCACAGGTTATTACCGACAAATCAGGGGAAGTTGTGGTATCCGGGATTCATATTTATGGCGAAACCGTCCATATATTTGTGGAAAGGAAAAATTACAACGGTGTTTTCCTTCCCGGGTTTGTGAAGTGGGAACCCCATTACCGTCCGGATCCAACAGGGTTGAAATATGTCGACCATATGGTTGGGAATGTAGGCTGGGGCGAGATGAATACCTGGGTGAATTTCTATGCAAAGGTTATGGGGTTTTCGCAGCTAATCTCGTTTGATGATAAGGATATCTCGACAGAATACACAGCACTTATGAGCAAGGTGATGGCCAATGGTAACATGAGGATCAAATTCCCGATCAATGAACCCGCGGCAGGAAAGAAAAAATCGCAGATCGAAGAATACATTGATTTTTACCGGGGTCCCGGCGTTCAGCATGTCGCCATGACGACAGATAATATTGTGGAAACCGTTACGGCACTTCGGGAACGGGGAGTGGAATTTCTGCAAGTTCCCGAATCCTATTACCAAACGCTTACCGACAGGGTCGGGAAGATCGATGAAAACCTTGCACCGCTGAAAGAACTAGGGATCCTGGTCGACCGTGATGAAGACGGGTACCTGTTGCAGATTTTCTCGCGTCCTGTCGTAGACCGACCTACCGTGTTCGTTGAGATCATCCAGCGCAAAGGCGCTAAATCATTCGGAAAAGGAAATTTTAAAGCCCTTTTTGAAGCCATTGAACTTGAACAATCGAAAAGAGGCACACTTTAGTTTAATGCAGGAATGCAGCGTAACAATGAAGAATGAAGAATGAAAAATAAAGAAAAATATTAATCTTATCTGTGAAAATTTGCGGTAAATCCGAGAGAAAAAATTATTTCAGATTTCACTGACGTGAAACAAATACCAAATGGACAAAACCAACAATCCTCAATTGAGATCCTGGATAGAGGTTGAAAAAGGAAGTGATTTCCCGATCCAGAACCTGCCATTCGGAATCTTCAGACGCCCTGGGAAACCTCCTTCCGCTGCTACCCGGATTGGGAATACTCTAATCAGCCTTCATGCGCTTGCAAGGCATTCTTGTTTCAAGGAAACAGGGATTGATCCGGAGGTATTTAACCGTCCTGTGCTGAACGATTTCATTGCACTCGGAAAAACTGTCTGGCGAAATTTGCGGGAATGTCTTACAGACCTGTTTAACGGGGAAAGTTCCAATTTGCGCGATAACCTGAAGGCAAAGGGAGACATTCTCTTTTCCATTCAGGATGTTGAAATGATGATGCCGGTGAAGGTGGGAGATTATACAGATTTTTATTCCGGCGAGCAGCACGCCACGAACCTGGGAACAATTTTCCGGGATGCTGCCCACGCATTGAACCCGAACTGGAAACATCTTCCGGTAGGTTATCATGGACGGAGTTCATCGATCGTGATCTCCGG
>PLMO01000147.1 GCA_003142515.1 Bacteroidales bacterium | reverse complement strand
CACCTCAAAAAAAGAAATAGCCATTATTCATTACTCATTATTCCGCCTCTTCGTAAATTAAAACCTGTCGTTATCAGACTTCGTCACGATAACTGGTTTTATGATAACCAGCATAGCTGACCGCAAATTTTATTAATACTTTTGTCCTATAATTAATATTATGTTAAATAACAAATATTTAATACAAAATAGGTTTCTCCTTTCCCTTAGAAATTCATCCTGAATTAAGACAGCCCCCTATTGAGAATTTCTGAATGTAAATTCAAAAAGGTTCTTTGCAAAGATGCGTACCTGAAAATTTTAAAAGTATCTACATTCCTCTTTTTGAATTTTCTGATCTTTGATGACAAAAAAAAACTGCCCTGGAAAATCCGGAGCAGTTTTCTAAATCTCGATAAAAAGTTATTTCTTTCTCAATTCAAGGATCTTTGCTTGTATGACCTTGAGATTCTCCTTATCCCCCAGGCTTGAATAGATCTGCCGCAGTGAATTCAATGTATTTAAGTCATTCGGCTGAAGTTCATCTGCTTTCTTAAGATACGGCAAAGCAAGTTTATAGAAGTTATTCGCATCTGCAACGAGTCTATCGTATTCATCCTTCGCATCTAAGGGTAGCCCGTTTGCCTTTAAAGCGATGGGTACTGCCGAATTGAAATATAAGGAAGCGATATTAATCTCAACATCATAAAAATCCGGTTTCAGTTTTATCGCCTTCAGATAAGCAGCTTCCGACTTTTTGTATGCGTCTGCCCTGTTTGCCGGTTTCTGAAGCGTATCTTCATAGATTTTCTGGTAATTATTACCGATCGCATTGAACACAAGATAATTCGTAGAGTCCTTCTGAGCTGCTATATTTAAAGTAGACAATGCTTTTGGAACATCGCTAAAGAAAATATAGACATTCGATTCCGATAAAGTCATTTGCAGGTTATTCGGATAGATTTTCTTGCCTGCCCTAATCACTTTTAAGGCGTTTGCCGAGTCTTTTTCCAACCTGTAAAGGTCAGATAAAGAAGCATATATGACGATCGATTTCGCACCACCTTTTAACAGGTCAATATAGTATTGTTTTTGTTTTCCCTTTTCCCCTGCCAGGTTGGCGCAGGCTGCCGCATAGAATAATGATACTGTATCTGCAACTTTTGCAATGGATAACGTATTTGCTGCGTTCTCAAAGTTCAGCATTGCCTCTTTGTACGATTTCTTGTTATAGTTGTCGACGCCTGCATTAAAATAGTTGTTATGCTGCCAAGTCAACTTGGCAAATATATCTTCATAATAATCTTTTTTCGGGTCATATTCAATGGCTTTTTTATAAGAATCAAGTGCTTTCTGTAAAGGATCCGGATCGAGGCTTTTATATTTTTCATCCTTTGAATTTGCAATTTCAAGGAAAATGTTTCCGCTGATAAACCATGCTTTTGCATCCTGGGCAGTGCTGGCATCCTGAAGGCATTGGTTGATGGTTTCCAGCGCTTTATCCAGTTTCCCGTCTTTCAGGAGGTTTGATGCTGTTTGCCGGACATTTTTCTGGCCAAAAGTCAGGGTAATGGAAAATACCAAAACCAGGACAAAAAGAATTTTTTTCATAGGGAAGTTATTTTGAGAATTAGTGTTGACCTGTTGTATCCAGTAAGCAAAAATAGATAATTTCTTATTTCCAAGGTTCCCGGGAGAAATTAATTTTCCGGTTCCGCAGCAGTTGTATCCATTACCTGATCGTCTCCATTTTCTTCTGTCAAGGTTTCTCCATTGTTACCTTCCAGTTCTTTTCCTTCCTCTTCTACGTCCACTTTTGTTACGGCGGCAATGGCATCGCCCTCATTAATTTTGATCAACCTCACACCTTGTGTGGCGCGTCCCATGACCCGGAGATTGCTCACTGCCATCCGGATGATGATGCCTGACTTATTGATAATCATCAGGTCGTCACTGTCTGTAACGCCTTTAATGGCAATCAAGGCTCCTGTTTTTTCCGTGATGTTCAAGGTTTTTACACCTTTTCCACCCCGGTTTGTCACGCGGTAGTCGTCGATATCAGATCTTTTCCCATATCCGTTTTCAGAGACCACGAGGATCTCCATTTTTTTCTCTTTCGGGAGACAGATCATTCCTACCACTTCGTCATCCCCCATTGAAAGTCTTATTCCCCTTACTCCTGCTGCGTTGCGGCCCATCGGGCGAACGGTCTTTTCATTAAAACGGATTGCCCTGCCGGATTTAAGTGCCATAACCACCTCATCCTCGCCATGGGTCAATTTAGCTTCCAGCAGCTGATCTCCTTCATGGATGGTGATGGCGTTGATCCCATTCACACGCGGCCTTGAATAGGATGATAGTGTGGTTTTTTTGATGGTTCCCCGTTGGGTGGCGAGGATAATATAATTGTTGGCAGTGTATTCTTCATCTTTCAGGTCTTTCACATTGATGTAAGCCCTGACTTTGTCATCCGGTTCGATGCTGATGAGATTCTGTATTGCCCGCCCCTTCGATGCTTTCGTGCCTTCGGGTATTTCAAACGCGCGCATCCAGAAGCATTTTCCTTTTTCGGTAAAGAAGAGCAGGTAATTGTGGTTGGTCGCCACAAAGAGGTGTTCCAGGAAATCTTCATCCCTGACCTCACTACCCTTCATTCCCTTACCTCCCCTGTTCTGAACGCGGTATTCGCTAAGCGCCGTGCGCTTGATATAGCCCAAATGAGAAATTGTGATCACCACATTTTCATCGGCGATAGTATCTTCAATCCTGAAATCGCTGGCATTGACAATGATCCGCGACCTGCGTTCATCCCCGTATTTCTCTTTGATCTCCAGCAATTCATCCTTAATGATCTTCATCCGAAGCGTTTCATCTTCCAGGATGTTTTTCAGGAAGGTGATGAGTTTGAGAAGTTCTTCATATTCAGCCTTGATCTTATCGCGTTCAAGTCCTGTGAGGCGCTGAAGCCGGAGGTCGAGGATGGCTTTTGCCTGGATATCGGTGAGGTTAAAGGTGGACATAAGTCCTGACTTGGCTTCTTCAGGGGTTTTGGAAGCACGGATCAGGTTGATGACGGCATCCAGGTTATCCAGTGCAATCAATAAACCTTCATGCACATGCGCTTTTTTCTCGGCTTCTGCAAGTTCAAATTTTGTACGCCTGACGACAACCACATGTCGGTGCTCAACAAAATAGCGGATGATATCCTTGAGATTCAGCATTTGCGGACGTCCTTTGACGAGTGCAATGTTATTCACATTAAAGGAGTTCTGCAGTTGGGTATACTGGTAGAGTTTATTTAGTACCACGTTGGTGATAGCATCCTTGCGGATCTCATATACGATCCGTACGCCGTGCCTGTCAGATTCATCGCGGATCTCCGTGATCCCTTCGATCTTTTTATCATTGACAAGCTCGGTTGTTTTTTTGATCATATCAGCTTTATTAACCTGGTAAGGAATGGAGGTTACGATGATCACATCCCTGCCATGCTCGTCGCTTTCAATCGTTGCTTCTCCCCTTATAACGATTCTTCCACGGCCGGTCTCGAATGCATCCTTTACTCCGTCATATCCATAAATCACACCCCCTGTTGGAAAATCAGGCGCTTTGATGAACTGCATCAGTTCAGGGATTGTGATTTCGTGGTTGTCGATGTATGCAATAATCCCATCTACAACTTCCTTCAGGTTATGCGGAGCCATGTTGGTAGCCATCCCGACGGCAATCCCGGATGCACCATTGAGGAGCAGATTGGGAATCCGTGACGGCATAACGGTGGGTTCTTCGAGGGTGTCGTCGAAGTTCAGCTGGAAATCGACGGTATCCTTCTCGATATCGGCCACCATCTCTTCGGCAATTTTCTGCATACGTGCTTCGGTGTATCTCATGGCGGCAGGGTTATCACCGTCCATTGAGCCGAAATTTCCCTGTCCGTCTACCAGCGGGTAACGCAACGACCATTCCTGGGCCATGCGTACCATGGCGTCGTAAACGGAAGTATCACCATGGGGATGATATTTACCCAATACTTCCCCGACGATCCTTGCCGATTTCTTATACGAGCGGCTCGATGAAACGCCCAATTCGTACATTCCATATAAAACTCTCCGGTGAACTGGTTTCAGTCCGTCGCGCACATCCGGCAAAGCCCTTGCTACGATTACAGACATGGAATAATCGATATAAGCAGACTTCATCTGGTTCTCGATGTTCACCAACACTATTCTTTCGCCTTCAGCCATTGTATTATCCTTCGTTAATCATCTAAATATCAAACAAATAAAAATAATCATTTGTAGGTACGAAAGTAAGAAAAATTCCCGTAATAACCTACCATTTTTTTGAGATAATTTTTGAGTGTTACGAACACGAAAGTGTTAATAAATATTGATCTTTCATCATCATTTTCCCTGTTTCGATCGTATTTTTGGATTTTTCCGTTTTTGGGAAATAAAAATGTATGGCATTGTTTTTGACTATCCCACAAATACATAAAACGTAATCTATTCAATAAAAAGAAATCTTAATCGTTATATCCTTAAGACTATAAAATAAAATGGAAGCAAAATTCTCTCAAAGAGTTAAAGATGTCCTGATCTTCAGCCGTGAAGAAGCAGTAAGGCTTGGGAACGATTATATTGGGCTTGAGCATTTGCTGCTTGGAATCATCCGTGAAGGAGAAGGGCTTGCCATAAAGATCCTGAATACACTTGGTGTTGATCTGAATGAAGTCCGCCGCAAGATTGAATCTGCCGTGGCAAGCAATAAAGAGAAACCGGCTAACCCAGATAACCTGCCCCTGATCAAGCAGTCGGAACGTGCCCTGAAGATCACTTACCTCGAAGCTAAATGGTTCAACAGTGAGCTGATCGGCACAGAACATCTTCTTCTTGCCATCCTGAAAGATGAAAACAACCTGGTTACCAAGTTGCTGGCAGGAAAGAATGTCACTTATGATATTGTTAAAGAAGAAATACGATCGATCATCTCAAACAGTTCCGAAGATCTCCCTGCACAACCAATGGATATCTTACCGAAGGATGATGATGATGAAGATCCCGAAGAAGGCGGAAAAAGCTTTGGTTCTACTTCCAAGAAAGGTTCCGATTCCAAATCGAAGACCCCGGTATTGGACAACTTTGGCAGGGATATTACCAAAGCTGCTGAGGAAGGGCGGTTGGATCCGATTGTAGGCCGCCAGAAGGAACTTGAGCGTATCGCACAAATATTGAGCCGCCGGAAGAAGAACAACCCGATCCTCATCGGGGAACCGGGTGTCGGCAAATCAGCTATTGCCGAAGGATTAGCCCTGCGCATCACTCAGCGGAAAGTCTCCCGTGCCCTTTTCAACAAAAGGATCGTTTCCCTTGACCTTGCTTCCCTGGTTGCAGGAACAAAATACAGGGGACAGTTTGAGGAGCGGATGAAAGCCGTTCTGAATGAACTTGAAAAGAATCCGAATATCATTCTGTTCATTGATGAAGTTCATACGATTGTCGGCGCAGGAAATGCATCCGGATCATTAGATGCCTCCAATATGTTCAAACCGGCGCTTGCCAGGGGAGAAATCCAATGTATCGGCGCTACCACACTGGATGAGTACCGTCAGTATATTGAAAAGGACGGTGCATTGGAAAGAAGGTTCCAGAAAGTGCTTGTCGACCCTACCACTGCCGAAGAAACCATCGAGATCCTGAATAATATTAAAGAGAAATACGAAGACCACCATCTCGTAAGATATACCGCTGATGCTATTAAAGCTTGTGTAAGTCTGACCAACCGATACATCTCCGATCGTTATCTTCCGGATAAGGCCATCGACGCCCTTGATGAATCCGGTGCCCGGGTCCATATCTCCAACATTCATGTTCCTGCTGAGATCATCAGCATCGAGGCTAAGATCGAAGAAACCCGGAAGAAAAAGATGCAGGCCATAACCAGTCAGAAATTTGAAGAGGCAGCCGACCACCGTGATATGGAAAGGAAGCTGCAAGACGCTCTTGATAAAGAAAAGCGGAAATGGGAAGAGCAAGCCCAGATCAACCGCGAAATAGTAGGAGAGGAAAATGTGGCAGAGGTGGTTGCCATGATGACAGGTATCCCTGTTCAACGTATTGCAAAAAATGAAAGCGACCGCCTGTTGAATATGGAAGCTGAGTTGGCAAATTCAGTGATCGGCCAGGAAGAGGCAATCAAGAAAGTGGTGCGGTCGATCCGCAGAAACCGTGCGGGGTTAAAGGATCCCAACAAGCCGATCGGGTCATTTATTTTTCTCGGTCCTACCGGTGTCGGTAAGACTCACCTTGCAAAAGTCCTTGCAAAATACCTTTTCGATACTGAAGACGCATTGGTCAGGATCGACATGAGCGAGTACATGGAGAAGTTTGCTGTTTCCAGGTTGATAGGCGCTCCCCCGGGATATGTGGGATATGAGGAAGGTGGTCAGCTGACGGAGAAGATCCGCCGCCGTCCATACTCTATCGTTCTTCTCGACGAGATCGAAAAAGCCCATCCCGATGTTTTCCACTTGTTGCTCCAGGTTCTTGACGATGGCCTTCTGACAGATAGTTTTGGCCGCAGGGTCGATTTCAAGAATGCCATCGTGATCATGACCTCCAATATCGGATCACGTCAGCTGAAAGACTTCGGCCAGGGTGTTGGGTTTGTTACAGCAGCCAAACAGGCAGCAAGTTCTGATCATGCCCGTAGTGTAATCGAAAATGCATTGAAAAAATCATTTGCCCCGGAATTCCTCAACCGAATCGACGATGTGGTCATCTTTAATTCTCTCGAGCGGGAAGATATTCATAAGATCATCGACATTGAACTTTCCCACTTGTACGAACGTATCAAGGGTATGGGATACCAGATAGTAGTAACCGACAAGGCGAAAGATTTCATCTGCGACAAAGGATGGGATGCACAGTTCGGTGCAAGACCGCTGAAAAGGGCCATCCAGAAATACATTGAGGATGCTCTTGCAGAGGAAATCATTAAAACCAAACTGGTTGACGATGACATCATTCATATTGATTTTGATGAAGATTCAACATCTATCAAGATCTCCGTTACAAAACCGGGACCTGCACCAAAAGAAATGGCGAAATCAAAATAATCTTAGAATTTGTAAGTGTTATCTTCGATCAGTTTGTCGGCGATCATCCTCCTGGCATCTTTGATATTGATACATTCGATACCTGTCAGGAGATCCATTACCTTCTTGAGCCTGCATGCCAGTTCCGGAGCTGCGAATGAATGCACAGCGTCAAATGCTGCTTTCCGGATCTTATGAGATGCTTCATAGATGTTCACATCCAGGATCGCCTTGAACACAGCCATCTCTTTATTCATACTTTCAAGCTTCTGCACCCTCAGTACCGTGGATTCTGAAATATAAGTTTCCATGATCATGTCGGAGATGTTATTCATCACTTCCTGTTCCTGGATCAGGGTCTTTCCGAATTGGGCGGATGCTCCATGGATCGCAAGCAATATCGTCTTCTTGAAGTTTTTTATGACCCTGAATTTCTCCTGGAAGTAGGTTTCGCCTTCTGTCATTCCATCGGTAATCGTATCCATATTTTCGTAGAGGGTTGATGCTTCCCCGAAGAGGTCAAAATCGCCTTTCATGGCTCTTTTCATCGCGGTATCCAGAATGAGCAGGCGGTTGATTTCATTGGTTCCTTCAAAGATACGGTTGATGCGTGAATCGCGGTATCCTCTTTCCACTGACATTTCAGCCGAATACCCCATCCCGCCGTGGATTTGAACCGCTTCATCAACCACATAGTCCAATGCTTCTGACCCGTAAACCTTGAGAATAGCTGCTTCCACTGCATAATGACTGATTGCTTCCATCATTGCCCTTCCTTTATCCTGGCATTTGGATTTATTTTTAGTGATCAGTGCATCTATGTCTTTGCTGACCCTGTAGATGGCTGATTCGCCCGCAAAGGTGCGAATCACCTGTTCGGCAAGTTTGTGTTTAATGGAACCGAAAGTGGAGATCGGTACGCCAAATTGTTTTCTCTCATTGGCATATTTTACCGAGTCCTCAATGGCCTTTTTTGAGGCGCCTATTACATTCGCACCAAGTTTTAACCTTCCCATATGAAGAATGCTGAGTGCGATCCTGAATCCTTCTCCCCTGGCGCCGATCAGATTTTCTACCGGGACCTTCACATCATTGTAAAAAATCTGCGCAGTGGATGACCCTTTGATGCCCATTTTATGTTCATCAGGATTCACAACGACACCAGGTAAATTCCTTTCCACGATGAAACTGCTCAAAACCCTGTCATTGTCGATCTTTGCAAAAACCGTCTGGATATCGGCAAAACCGGCATTGGTGATCCACATCTTTTGGCCATTCAAGATATAATGCTTTCCATCTTCAGAGAGGCGTGCATTGGTTTTTCCTGCATTGGCATCACTGCCTGCACCGGGTTCGGTAAGGCAATAGGCCCCCAGGTATTCGCCTGTTGCAAGCCGCGTAACATATTTCTGACGCTGTTCTTCATTCCCGTAATACATGATCGGCAAGGTCCCGATACCGGTATGGGCCATGAAGGCAACAGAAAAGGAATAACCTGCGCCAATCATCTCTGCAGCCAGCATCTGGGTTATGAACGACTGTCCGAATCCGCCATATTCTTCCGGCAAGGCAATCCCCATCAATCCCAGTTCCCCAGCTTTCTTTAAAATGCTCTTCATGAGGTTGATATCTCCGGCATCTGTCTTTTCAACATTCGGGTACACTTCAGTCTCAAGGAAATCCTTGCAGGTTTGAGCAATCATCAATTGTTCTTCGTTGAATTCTTCGGGGATGAATATATCCTGAAAACTGATCTCATCTACGAGGAATTCCCCGCTTTTTAAGGTTTTGCCGTTTTCCATTTTCAAGTTGTTTGTCTAAGGTTCGGGAATGAAAGACGATAATTATTTATTGCTCTTTTTATTGCTGTTAAAGATTCAACGAGAGTGCGATCATTTCGGCGATATCGAGATTTTTCACGGTATCGATCTTGTCCTTGTACTTTAAACCATCGGTCAGCATGGTCATGCAGAAAGGACAGGCCGTAGCGATCACATCCGCGCCTGTGCCCAATGCCTCTTCGGTACGTTCCATGTAAACTTCCTTATCTCCTTTTTCGGCCTCTTTGAACATCTGTCCGCCGCCGGCCCCGCAACAGAGTGCGAAGCTTTTATGCCGTTCCATTTCTACCAGGTGATGGGTCAATTTTTTCAGGACCGATCTTGGTATATCATAGATCCCATTGCCCCTGCCCAGGTAACATGGATCGTGGTAGGTTACTTTTGCATCTGCAAAAACCGAGGTATCTATCTTCAGTTTACCTTCATGGATAGCGGTGTCGAGAAACTGTATGTAGTTAATCACTTCATAGTTTCCCCCGAGGTCAGGATATTCGTTTTTAAGAATATTATAGCAATGCGGGCAGATGGTAATGATCTTTTTGACATCATAGTATCTGAATATTTCGATGTTCCTTATCGCCTGCATCTGGTAGAGCATTTCATTTCCTGCCCTGCGGGCGGGATCCCCGGTACAGGATTCTTCTTTTCCCAGCACGGCATAGTTGATGTCGATGTAAGCAAGAATCTTTGCAAATGCACGCACTACTTTTTTATACCTGTCGTCATAGGCGCCGGCACAACCCACCCAGAAAAGGTATTCAGGTTTTTCACCCCGGGCAAACAATTCAGCCATTACAGGTACAATAAGTTTACGTGTTTCCATTCACCTTTGTATATTGTTTAATTGGTCCTGATCTCGAGATCTTTTGCCCACAGAAGGCGGTCTTCATGCGAATATTGCCAGGGAGCGCCATTGTTTTCGATGTTGCTGAAAGTTGCTTTCAACAACCCCGGAGCAGAACCTTCTTCCATGACCAGGTACCGACGCATATCTATGATGAGTGTAGGATGATTGATGCTGATCGGACATTCCTGTGCACATGCGTTGCAGGTCGTGCATGCCCACAGTTCTTCTTCGGTGATGTAATCCCGGATGAGGGATTTATGATCATCATATGTTTTGTGATTTTTTATCAGTCCAGGACCTTTTTCTTTCATCCGTGCCCGGACATCCATGATGATCTTACGGGGAGATAATCTCTTCCCTGTAAGGTTCGCGGGGCAAACGGCAGAACAGCGGCCGCATTCTGTGCAGGCTAATGAATCCAGGTAATTTTTCCATGAAATATCTTCGGCATCTTTCACCCCGAAACGTACTACCGGGGCATCCGGTGCAGGAGTCGTGAAAGTCGTACCGGGATCCATCATCAGTCTGACCTCGCGGGTGACATTGTCCATATTGGGAAGTTTGCCGAGGGGATCAAGCCTGGAGAAGAACACATTGGGTACCGACATGAAGACATGGAAATGCTTGGAGTACGGGAGGTAGTTGGCAAATACAAAAATCGTCAGGATATGCGACCACCAGAAGAATTCATACCAGAACCTGAGTGTAGATTCATTTGTTAAGGTAAACATTCCCAAAAGAAGCCGGCTGACCGGGTAAACACCCATAATATTTTCATTGTTCAGGGTCTTTATTCCGCAATAGGCCATATTCATTCCTTGCAATGAGATCATCAGGAAGAAGATCATGAGCAATGCGATCTTTGCATCAATATGGGAGATGACTTTCATCTCGATCCCTTCAAATCGTTTCACATGCAGGAAAAGGCGACGCCCGAGGAAGATGATGATGGCAAACCCTATGACTAAAGCAAAAATATCTCCGGAACCAATTATAAAATTATAGAAGCCTCCCAGTATATGCAATACGCGTTCGGTTCCGAGAAGGCCATCGATGACCATTTCAAAAGAACCCAGCAAGATGACACAGAAACCCCAGAAAACCAAGGCATGAAGAAGACCAATCAAAGGTTTGCGAAGGATCCGGGTTTGTCCGAATGCAACGGTGAACACGACTTTGAATCTTTTCGCAAAATCCCTTACCGGGAATGCCGGTTTTGTAAGCAGGAAAAACCGGACGATACGGTTGGTGGTATAGGCGAATATACCCAGTGTGACGAGTAAGAAAAAAGCAAAAATGTACTGTTTGACCATATTCAATCAGCTTGATCCCGAAAATGCCTTAAATGATAAAACCTGTATAATCCGATGAAGGCCGTTATTTCCCTTTGATCTCTTTTACCGCATCGATCAGTTTGGGAAGAATTTTCGCTGCATCACCGACGATTCCGTATTGTGCTGCTTCAAAAATCGGGGCATCTTTATCTGAGTTTATCGCCACAATATATTTTGAAGAACTCACGCCGGCTAAGTGCTGTGTCGCACCGGAGATACCGATGGCAATATAGAGGTTCGGTGCAATTATCTTTCCTGTTTGCCCGGCATGTTCTTCGTGTGGTCTCCAGCCTTCATCCGAAACCGGCCTTGAACATGCTGTTGCTGCTCCCAGTAACTCTGCAAGTTCGACCAGCGGTCCCCAGTTATCCGGTGATTTCATGCCACGCCCGCCGGAAACTACCACTTCGGCATCGGTCAGAAGGATCTTCCCGGTCTGCTTCTGAACATCTCTTACATGGGTTTTTATCCCGCCAGGTTCAAGGGAAACAGTCACATTCACAATCTCAGGATTTACTGGTTTTTCAATCAGTTCGAACGAGTTCTGGGAAAGGGTAAGGATTTTTTTCTCCGAACGGATCAGGACATCGGCAAATGCATTGCCGGAATATACTTTTTTATAAACGATAAAGGGTTCTGTACTCCTGGGAAGCCTGCTCACACCGGCGCCCATCCCTGCTTTCATGCGTACCGACAAGCGCGGGGCAAGTGCTTTGCCTATAATATTATTGGAAAGAACGATCACGGTCGCATTTTCTTTTTCAGCTATGTCAGAAAGGATATTCACCCACGACTGGTTATCCAGAACATTTAATCCTTCACCTGTGGCATGGATGATTTTCGCCGCGCCATACTTCCCCAGTTTTTGCAACTCATCATTTGAAACAGTTCCGATGGACATCGCGATGGCTGAGGTATTTAGCATTTCAGCCAACTTTGATGTATAGGAAACCAGTTCGAAGGAGAGTTTTTTAAATTTTCCGTCCCAATTTTCTGTAAAAGCTAAAACTGACATATTGTATTTTTTTGATTATTTATAAGATCAGATTACTTTCGCTTCATTCTGCAACATTTCGACCAGTTGTTTCGGTTGTTCAGCATCGACGAATTTGCAGGCCGCGTGAGACTTCGGCAATTCGTATTTAAGTATCTCGGTCAGGGATTCGGTTGCAACCGGTTCTGTCACTTTTAAAGGTTTGGAACGTGCCATCATGATCCCGCGCATAGCAGCGATCCGGGGCTCTTTGGCAATCCCTTTTTGAACAATCGCAACGAATGGCGATGGAACGGTAAGGATCTCTTTCCCGCCATCGATCTCACGATGAATCAGTACCTGGCCGTTTTCAATATTCAGATAAGAAACAGATGAAACAGAAGGTATACCCAGAAACTCGGCAAGCATCCCTCCTACTGTCGACCCATTGTAATCGCTGGATTCGATCCCGCAGAGAATAATGTCATAAGGATTACTTTTAATTACTTCTGCTAACTGGGCTGCAACAAAATAAGCATCCCTGGGGTCGGCATTTATCCGGAATGCATCATCAGCGCCAATGGCAAGCGCTTTGCGGATCGTGGGTTCCGATCCTACAAGCCCAACATGGGCGACGGTAACCTGCTGGATATTATGGGCTGAATCATCTTTCAGTTCTAAAGCACGAGTAAGCGATAACTCATCCCAGGGATTGATCACCCATTGGATCCCGCTGGTATCAAGCTTAGTGAAATTGTCCACAAACTTAACCTTGGTGGTTGTGTCGGGGACATTACTTATACAAACCAGAATTCTCATTGAAAAAGGTATTTGGTAAATATTGAAAAATATTCGGCTTTTCAGGGGTGCAAAGATAAAAAAAAATTAAATTGGAAACCCGAAATCATGATTCCTCGTCAAGGGATTTGTTGTATTGTGTCATGGCTTTCAGGCTCATGGCCATACTGGAGAATCCTCCGTCGTGGTATATATTCTGCATTGTTACTTTCCGACTGAGATCGGAAAAAAGAACAACGGAAAAATCGGCACATTCTTCGGCTGTGGCATTCCCCAATGGCGACATCCGGTCGGTGAAATCGACCAGACCGTCCATTCCTTTGATGGCGCTTCCTGCCGTTGTTTTCGTAGGTGATTGCGATATCGTATTGATCCGGACATTCTTCTCCCTGCCATAGATATAGCCGAAACTGCGTGCAATAGATTCGAGTAAAGACTTTGCATCGGCCATATCGTTGTAACCTACCAATGTTCGTTGGGCGGCTATGTATGTAAGTGCCAGAATGGATCCCCAATCGTTGATAGCATCCATCTTTTTGGCAACCTGGAGCATCTTATGAAATGACAGTGCGGAAACATCTATCGTTTTCATGAAATAATTATAATCCAGATCATCGTATTCCCGGTATTTTCGCACATTCATCGACATGCCGATCGAATGGAGAACAAAATCGATCTTACCGCCGAAGATCTCCATGGTGCGCTGGAAAACATTCACCAGGTCGCTGACGCTGGTGGCATCTGCAGGAATGATTTCTGCATGGCACTTTTCCGACAATACTTTGATCTCGCCGAAACGCAAGGCGGCAGGCGTATTGGATAAAGTGAATGCAGCGCCCTGTTCATAGGCCTTCTCTGCAATTTTCCATGCTATGGATTTACTGTCGAGTGCACCGAAGATAATTCCTTTTTTTCCATTTAATAATTGACAAGCCATACTTTTCAGAATTAATAAAAAATGATCACTTCCCCAGTAGTTCCTTTGCAGTTTTTAAGGCTGCATCGGAGACTTTTTCATTGCTCAGCATTTTTGCAATCTCGAGGATCCTTTCTTTCTGATCCAGCTTTTTTAACTGTGTCCTTGCGGCATCGCTCTCGTTGGATTTGAAAACCCAATAGTGCGACTGCCCTTTTCCTGCAATCTGGGGCAAGTGTGTTATCGCTATCACCTGCATAGACTCTCCCATCTTTTTCAGGATTTCGCCAACTTTTCCGGCAATTTCACCCGAAACCCCCAAATCAATCTCATCAAATATGATCGTTGGAAGCAGGTTTTTCTTTGAAATAAGTGATTTTATACTCAGCATCAGCCGTGACAATTCCCCTCCGGATGCGATCCTGGAGATCTCACTCAGGCCGATTCCTTTATTGGCACTGAACAGGAACCGCACTGCATCCATTCCGTCAGGAGTCAGTTCTTTCAGGCGCATGAGCTCTATTTTTATCCTTGCATCCTGCATCCCCAGTTTTATGAGGGTTTGCCTGATCTTCTCCTCCAGATCGGAGATCACTTTCATGCGGTTTCCGGAAAGTTTTTCTGCTTCTTTCAAAAGGTGTTCCCTTACTTGTTCCAATTCTTTATTCAAGGCAAGGATCCGGTCTTCCAGGGATGTTACTTCCAGCAGTTTTCCGTTGATCTGTTCCTTTATGGTAAGCAATCCCCGGATATCGGGAACATTGTGTTTCTTTTCAAGGTGATTGATGAGGTCGAGGCGTGTAGTGAGGGCGTTGATCTCGGCCGGATCAAATTCGACGTCCTGTTCTATTTTTTCCATCCCTGCGGCAATATCCCTCAGGTCGATCTGGTTACTTCGAAGCCGTTCACTGATCTCCTTCAGGGAGGTATGAAAACGGGAGAGATTATTCGTTACATTCGTAATCTTGGAAAGCCGGTCGGCAATGTTATGTTCTCCAAGCGAAAGGATTTCCAGGGCTTGCAATAACCCGGTCTTGATCTCTTCAGCATGAGAAAGGATGTCCAGCCGTTTCTCTGCTATTTCCTGTTCGTCTTCCTGTAATTTTACCGATTCAAGTTCATCCGAAAGAAACTGATAGTAATCATTATCTTTCCGTGCAAGGGTTTCCCGCCTTACCAGTTCTTCCACTTCCTTTTTCAGTTGCACAAAATGGATGAAATTATCCCGGTACTGCTGGATGATTTGAATGTTGTCGGAATAGTTATCGAGGACAGCCAGTTGAAAATCAGCATCATTTAAGGTGATGACCGAAAACTGAGAATGTATGTTTACCAGGTGGTCGCCGAGATCTTTCATCAGCGCCAGGTTCACCGGTGTATCATTGATGAATGCCCTTGATTTGCCATTTTGCAGGATCTCTCTGCGAAGGATGGCGGTGTCGTCGTAATCGAGTTCATGTTCCCTGAAGAGATCCTCGAGATGATAGCCTTTGATGGCAAAGGTGCCTTCGACAATGCATTTCCTGGATGTATCCAGCAGTACAGAAACATCCCCCCGGTTTCCAAGGATCAGGGATAAGGCGCCGAGCAGGATTGATTTCCCGGCCCCGGTTTCTCCTGTAATGACCGAAAAACCCTCTGAGAAATCCATCTCAAGGTGGTCTATCAACGCATAATTTTCGATCACGAGTTTAGAGAGCATATTCTTCCTCTTAACAGGAGTTAAGCACAAAAATAAGATAAAAGGATCACTTTCCCGACAAAATCGTCTGATACTTTGAGCCGTTGGCAGGATCTATTTCTTTCAGGGTATTCACAACATTAGTCTTTTCCATGGGAGGAACCCGCTGATCTGAATAGATGTTGACAAATTCATCCCGTTTGGCATCCAGGATAAGCTGGAGAGCGAAAAGTCCGGGTTTCTCGTTGTACAATGCTTTCAATAAATCAAGGCTTTCCGTCACCTCATTTCTTCCCTGATCAACTTTTTCGTACATCTGGTCGAGGCCGAGACGGTGGAAACGGTAAGAAAAGTCTCGAAGTTCACTGTTTGAAGGGTTCAGATAGTTTTCCACCAGCCAGAACCTGTTCTTCTGACTCTCATACCCTTTCCAGCCGGTTTCCTGGGCATTCTGTGCAGCATTCACAATGGATTGTGCTTTATCAAAGAATTGGCTACCTCCGTTTTGGGAAAAAGAATCGAAGTAGAGTCCGAGGAAAATGTTGGAATAAAACGCCAGGGTTGAGGTGAGGTTCGAAGTGTAGGTGCCTTCGGCGAAATCAAGCGGCTGGAACTCAACATAATGGAACTGAAAATCCTTATCAATCCAATTCAGGAGAACGGAATTATAAGCTGAATTATAGACGGGACGGCGAAGAACCAGGTTGAGCGTACCTTTGAAATCATCGGTACTCATCCTGTCGGTAATGGTCAGAAGGATCGTACATTCTATTCGTTCTTCCGTCCTAAAGTTGGCGCTTGTCCATTTGCGGTTGTTCATGAATTCATAAATGACGGTCTGCAACGTCTCAAATACCCTTTTATCCGTACCTGTTAGCTGCGGGGCGGTAACGGATACCTGACAATTCAGTTCCTGGCTGAAGGAACGTACTGAAATAAGGAAAACGGCAAGCAGGATAAGAAACTTCTTCATCTTTTTATGAATTAAGGCATCAATCCCCTTTCGGATTTACCTTTAGTTTTTTAATGACATCCATGATATCGGTGGCAACTGCTCTTTTATCCTTCAGCTCACCGGCCAGGAGAATACCTTTTTTGCCGATGATCATTACCTTGTTGGTCGCAACTTCAAATCCTGCACCTTTATCGTCCAATGAATTTAAAATGATAAGATCAAGATTTTTCTGTTTCAGTTTTTCACCGGCATTTTTCAATCCGTTACCGGATTCGAGTGCAAAGCCAACCAG
>PLMO01000059.1 GCA_003142515.1 Bacteroidales bacterium | reverse complement strand
TTAAAACAATGGAAATACCTGCATTGGAACTCTTATCTTCAGGTTATCTTAACCTTCAGATCAGGGTACAACCAATTTTTTGCAGAAAATTTTCCATGGCACTATTTTTATCAATTATCATTAATCTTTTTGTTTTAAAGTAAACCTCCTTCTCGGAGGGGGCTCAAATTTGAAAATATAATCACTATGGAGCAAGTCCAAATAGAAGTGAAAAGATTGACTTGTTTTATTGCATTCCCTGTAAAAGATTCGTACTTTTGATAGTGGTTTTTAGAACTTCCAATGAGAAAGGCATTGTCACTTGGGGTAATTTTCATTACAGGACTCTCCTCTCAAGTGTTCGCTGCGGCTGGGTATGCCAAAGATGGACTTGAGTTTTCATTAGTTTTGATCGGATTCTTACTTTTGGTGGCAGGGGTTCTTAAAGGGATTGATTACCTCAGTAAGAACAGGAAGATGCTTGTGCATCGGGTAAAGGCATTTATAAAGAAAAAAGTGACCTCCCTCACAAGGTTACCGCTCCATCCTGAACCTTAGTGGTCAGCCATCCTTGCATTGACAGGACGGTGGAGGTTGCGAAGTTCATTAAACAATAGATCCTACGAAATCAATCCTTTGAATAAGAGATTGGACTATTTTGACGTTTCTTCTATTCCCCCTTTGTTCTGACGAAAGATCTCCATTCAACAATGGTAATGTGTCAACTCTCTTTTATCATCAAAAAATTACATAGGGGTATAAGATTGTCAAGTTCCGTAAGATGGTCAAATAGTGGTCCAAAATAGTTCATGCTCTAATAATGGCCATCTTTCTTCACATCAGAGTTTTCTGCATAAAAGATATCTGACCTTCTTGCATATTATATTATTTTGTAATTTGCAAGTGAAATCCATTGCCAATACCAAATATTATGGAGCAAATTAAAAAAACAATAACTGAAGAGAACAGTTTTTTTGCGAAAAGAACATCTTCCTCTATTTCTCAATATAAAGAGTGCATTGATAAGTACTCTGCCGAAATTGAAAAAGAAGTATCACTCAAAACGAAAACTCTGATCTTTTTAGACACTAATGTTTTATTAAGATATTACAGCATTTCATTTACCGCTCGGGAGAAATTATTTGAATTCCTTGTTACAAATAAAAAAAGGATTGTCGTTACTCCTCAAATTCAAATCGAATTTATAAGAAATAGAGAGGACAGTATTCAGAAATTTTTCGAACAAGTGACAAGCAAAATCCCACAAGATTTCAATACTGACATTGTGAATAAAATGAAAAGTTTTTCTGAACAGAATAAAGTTGTTTTAAAAGATTATCCATTTGTTGAAAGGGGGATTGAAGAATATCAAGCCAAATTGGAAGCCTTACTTAAGAAGTTAAATACAGAAGTTGAAAAGAAGAAGAGAGAACATTTAGATTTAATATTCAAAGATAATCTATTGGATTTTTTGGCGACCTGTAATCCATGTGACGGACTGACTGCTGAAGAACTTACCTTAATAAAAAGGCACTTTGACTTGCTTACTAAAGATATAAATGCGGAAACCGTAGATTCGTTAATTAAAAAGCCAAATGGTGCCTTCCCAGGATTAGGTGATATAAAGAATAAACCTGAAGATCCTTATGGGGATTATATAATATTTCACGAAATAATGAAATTTATGATGAATCAAAATGCTGATGTGATATTTCTAACTTTTGATAATACTAAAGGGGATTGGATGAACAAAAATAAAACTCCACATTTGCATTACATACAGAATATATACTGCAATACAGGCAGGATTCTATACATTCTCGATGCAGAAAGATCATTTGGTGAATTGCTCAATATAAATGTAGATTCCTTGGTGTCAACTAATGAAGAAATTCCTCTAAATTCAATTACGGCTGAATCCTTGATGAAATTTGCTTTACACTCTCCAATATTCGATGGTGCAAAGATTGTACCTTTCGAGGACAGATTCATTCAAGAATTGCAAACAAATGGTTATAAATATATGAGTGAGATTGAAAGAGATATGAATAAAGTTGCTTATGCCATTTTACAGTATAGAAAAAAGTACACTGTTTTAAATTCTATCGGAATCATAAGAGGTGGATTGCGAATTGCCAATCGAAATTATAAATTTCAAGTTAATAGTTTAGATGGTAGTATTATCAAAATCCCTCAAGAGTCATTAGATGAATACAAAAAATTATCTGAATTATCAGAAAATTAATTGCGTCTTGAGAGCCTAATTCTTCAATAATGGTTTAGCCTACAAATGAGATGTTGGAAATAAATGAATTGTGTACATTTGAAAGGCAAAGCAAATTGTACAATCAATTCTCTAACAATCCTACCAACCACAGTAACCAACAATGTTTGAACTAACCTTCAAGAATATAGATGACATCCTCCACAAAGATGCAGGTTGCAGCAGCGAACTTGACTATGTTGAGCAGACCTCTTGGATTCCCTTCCTTAAAACACTTCGACGATCTTGAGAAGGACCGCAAGACCGCAGCAGAACTTCGGAGTATAAATCAATTATGAAAGTAAAACTCATTTATATTTGGCTTGAAGACAATAAATATGTTCTATATAATTGAAAAACGATGTGGTACCACATAAAAATAATGGAAGATATTGACAGCGGTGAATCTCGAATCAATATTCCAGAAAGTGAAATTATTGAAAGGTATGTAAATCCATATCTTTATGGAGAAGATATTGTTATCAATGGTAAAGTAATACGAACTTGGGATATTGATAGAATTAAAATTACTTGCAGTGACAACCCATTAGACGGTATTGTACATCAAATAGAGCAACAGGATAAACAAGTTTTAGGTCTTGATAAACTCTATCTTACAACAGCAGAATGGCGAGCGATAGATACAGGTAAAGATGTAACAGAGAAGTATATAAATAAACCCAAAGGGAGTTTAAAACAAACTACAAAAACAGATATCTCAAAAGTTCAAACAGAAAAATCAAAAAAAAATATTTTTGTTGTTCACGGCCATGACCTTGAATTAAAAAATGATACAGAAATTTTTTTAAAAAGTATTAAGCTTCATCCAATTGTCTTACATCGTGAAATAGATAAGGGGTTAACTTTAATCGAAAAATTTGAAAAACACTCGGACGTAAATTATGCGATAATAATTTTAACACCTGATGATGTTGGCTTCTCAATTAGTGAATTAGCGAAAAAAGAAGAGGAAAGAAAAATGGAATACAGATCCCGTCAAAATGTCATTTTTGAATTTGGATTCTTTATTGGAAAATTAGGGAGACGGAATGTATGCTGCATCTATAAAGAAGGAGTGATCTTGCCCTCTGATCTAAATGGATTAATTTATAAAAAAGTAAATAAATCCATTGAAGAAGTTGGACTCTTTTTAATGAAGGAATTTAAAGGGGCAGGATTGGACGTTAAATTTGAATAAAGAGTTTTGTATTCAGGTTTGAAGTTGGTTGGTTTATTTTCTCAAGAAAATTTTTGTTGCTTGTAAAGGATTTAATTAACACTTACCACACTTTTGATTCAATCCGAAGTAGGTTTTGTGGACCCAGGGTGGCACCTCGGCTTGAATTTTTCAAAGTGAAGATCGATTCTATTAAAAGTTTAAGCCTATCAGTTTTTACAGTCCCCTATAACGTCCCTATCGAAAAAACAAAACCCCGAAAACATAATGTTAACGGGGTTTTCTGGTTATCTAACCGTACCCGGGGCGGATGTGGCCGTTTGCGTTGTTCTAAAAAAAGCCCCACCGTCCGGCAGAGCTTTTTTCAATTGATAATTTGGACGCGTCACGCGTCACGAATTTTCGCTACTTATTCACAATGATCTTCTTCACCACCTTGTTCAAGTTGTCTTCAAAGATCACGTTATAAACACCGCTCGGCATGGGTCTCAGGTCGATCATCTTTTGGAGTGTACCTTTTACATCCATCTTCGTTTCTTCATAGATCTTTACCCCAAGGCTGTTATAAATGCTGATGGAGAATGATTCTTCGGATGCTGTGGTGATGGAAACATTAAACATTCCCTCATTGGGAACCGGGTATAAATTGATCACAGGTGATGAATGCTGACCAATGCCGGTAACAGGGAACATTATATGGTTCGAGGTATCGGAAGAACAACCGTTGAGTGTAACCACATCCCAGTAATCACCAAACTGAGTTACAACATAGGTTTGCCCGGTAGCCCCGGTGATAATGCCTCCCTGGTCGTACCATTGGTTGCCTGCCGGGGCACTGCTGTGCAGAGTCATCCCTGTATTTGTGATCACAGGAGTAGCAGGAATAACATTAACGGTCATAGCGAAGTTTGGAGAAACCGTGCCGTCACCACAGGAGTTGGTCCCGAGAACGTTAATATTACCTGAAACGGCAGCAGCGCCGAAATCAACGGTGATGGAGTTAGTGTTATCCCCACTCACAATGGTAGCGCCGGCAGGGACTGTCCATGTATAACCTGTGGCATTTGCAATCAAAGGTACTGAATAAATTACCCCCGAAGCGCCCTGGCAGACATCAGCCTCCCCGGTAATAGTTCCTGCTGAACCCGGAAGCTGGTTAACGGTGACGGCAAACGCAGGTGAAGATCCTCCGTTGCCGCAGACGTTGTTGCCATAGACGAGGATGTTTCCTGAAACTGCATTGTTTGCATAGTCCACTAGGATGGTATTCGATGACACACCATTGGCATTAGTTGCTCCCGGAGGTAATGTCCAGATGTAAGTCATTGCATTTGGAATGGGGGCTACAGAATAAGTGATATTTGAGGCTCCTACGCAAACTGTTGCAGCTCCGGAGATAGTTCCTGCAGTGCCGGGTACAGGATTAACAATAACCGCATATACAGTCGGGGTGAGAGCTGAACATCCATTTACATTGGTGTAGTTCACGCTTACATTTTGAGATCCTGCAGCATTCCAGGTCACGCCAAGGGTACTTGTACCCTGACCATAATTAATAGTTCCTCCACTGGAGACGGTCCATATATAATTTGAAAATCCGGTTTGTGTTGTATAAGCATAAGTACCGGAGTTTACGCACAAGTTGTTCAGACCTGAAATTGTGGGTACGGGTAAAGCGTTCACAGTGACATTAAAAACAGTCGGAGTGGGAGCTGAACATCCATTAAAATTGGTATAGTTTACACTTATGGTCTGAGCTCCACTGGTATTCCATGTCACGATAGCGGAATAGGTTCCCTGTCCTGCCGTAATCGTGCCTCCTGTAACGGCCCAGATATAGTTGCTGAAACCGAATTGGGTCAGGTAAATATTGTTTGAACTGCCCTGGCAGATTGTTGCCGGTCCTGTAATAGTTGGCGACGGTGAGGAATACACATTGATGGTCAGGGAACCAACAGGTCCGGTTCCGCAGGTTCCGACTCCGGCTACTGTCACAAATCCATACAGTGCTGTCGGTGAATAGCTGACTGTGATGCTGTTTGTACCGTTGCCTGCCGTAATAGAAGCTCCAACCGGGACAGTCCAGAGGTAACTGACAGCATTTGAAATGGGGGCAACGCTGTAAACATATCCCGAGCCGCCCTGGCAAACATTGACCGGACCCGAGATCGTGCCGGGAGTCCCCGGTGAAGGACAACCGGTAAGGAAGGATTGATCAGCGCCATAGGTTGTTCCTGCCGCATTTACACCGACACACTGGTAATGATAGGTAACATTGTTTGTTAACCCGGTGATGTTCGCCAAAACTGGCGTGGCTGTATTGCCGGTCACAGGTGTGGGAGCCCCGGTCGCCATATTCCCGTAAGATGTTGTCAATCCCCAGTTGAAACTTACCGCCGTGGATAAATTATTAGCCGTTACCGTACCATTCAATTGTGCAGTGGTTTGTGTTACATTGGACGCGGTGTTTGTGACAACAATGGGAGGACCCGCCGTGGTAAATGTCATATCATTCCCGTTGGATGTGCCCCCGGAATTAACGCCAACCACTTGGTAATGATAGGTCGTATTGCCGACCAGCCCTGAAAGAGCAGCACTTACACTTGTTACGGTAGTTCCTGTAACCGGTGAGGGTACCCCTGCAACCGTTGATCCATAAGAAGCAGTTAAACCATAATTGAAGGTCACTGTCGTGGAAGCACCGTTGGCATTCACTGTTCCGTTAACCGTAGCAGTGTTAAGCCCAATACCTGTAGCTGCCGTGGTGACAACTGTAGGTGGAGGGCCGAGCGTGGTAAAGGTCATATCATTCCCGTTAGTAGTTCCGCTGGAGTTAACGCCAACCACCCGGTAATGGTAGGTGGTATTGTTTGCCAGACCGGAAATGGCTGCAGCTACAGCAGTAGCCGTAGTTCCCGTGACCGTGGCGGGTATACCCGGAACAGTGGTTCCATAGGCTGTAGTCAATCCATAGTTAAAAGTAACAGTTGTGCTGGAGCCGTTAGCATTAACCGTGCCGTTTAAGGTTGCAGAGATGCCTGTGACAGCTGTTGCAGCGGTGGTTACGCAAACAGGAGGACCACTTGTTGCAAAAGTTATTCCCGTACTGTATGTCTCTGCATTTGCGCCGTAATATGCAAAAGGACATCCTCCCACCGACCAATTTCTCATGTTACCCGTTACAATTGTATAAGCCATACTACCTGACCCGATTGTTCCCGAAGCCCCACATTGGCCAATATCTATAACTAAACTTTGAGTGGGATCATAAGCAAACGGGGAGTCAAGAACAAAGGTCAACCAAGTACCTGTAGCTGCGCTTAAAGTCACTGAAGCCCTGGTATAAACTGCAGTAAGTGATCCTGTGTAAAAGCTGGTGCCGTTGAAAGCGGTACTAGACGTTTGTCCCATTGTAATTGTAAAGGTGGTGTAAGTCGCCGGACCTATAGTCGAGTTTACCCACAAAGAAACATTTGTGATATTTCCCGCCGGAGCCGATGAAGGTTGATTAAAAGCTCCGGCAAGGTAGATTAGTTGTACATCTTTACCTGCCGCAACATTAAACGGGAAAGCATTTCCCAGACCAGTTGCACTATAATTATAATACTGGGGCTGTGCTGTTAATGAACTATTCAATCCTGCGATCAATAAAAGGATTGAAAAGCAACTGCGTAGATTTCTCATAATTCCTGGTTTTTGGTTGTTGAAAAAGTTCCGGTTGATCATTTATATTGATTACTTAAAAAAATATTCCTATGATACTGATTTTTGAAACAATAATATAAACCGTGAAAAAATTAGATTCATTTTACTCAAAGACATGCAGGCTCAAATATATGAAAAAAAAACTTTCATTATGAACAAAAAAAAAATGATTATATGAAATAATCAATACTTGATATTTCATACAATTCGTTTACGATCTGACTTGATCTAATTTGAGGACATATTACACGGCACTGTGAAAAATTATAAGTAGCTGTATGTGAATTTAATAACTATGCTTGAGGTTCATACCCAAAATAAAAAACCCCGAAAACATAATGTTAACGGGGTTTTCTGGTTATCTAACAGTACCCGGAGGGGGAATTGAACCCCCACGGCCGCAATGGCCACAGGATTTTAAGTCCTGCGTGTCTACCAATTCCACCATCCGGGCGAAGTGGGTGTGAAGATAGCTTTGAAAAAAAACCCTCTTCAGAGGGTTTCATTCTTAGAGCGAAAGACGGGATTCGGACCCGCGACCCCGACCTTGGCAAGGTCGTGCTCTACCAGCTGAGCTACTTTCGCGTATAAATTGGGTTTGCAAATTTATTAAAATTTTAAAAACTTCAAGTTTTTTTATTTCCCCAGCAGTTTTTTGATCTCATTGAGCTTCATCAGCGCTTCCACCGGAGTAAGCGTATTGATATCGGTATTCAGAATATCTTCCTTGATCTGAAGAAGCGTTGGATCCTCCAGCTGGATAAAACTGAGCTGATAGCCGCCTGCCTGCCGGACAGGCAGGGAGGATGGAGGATGGAAAATGGAGGATGGAGGATGGAGGATAGAAGATGGATTGGTTTTTTGACCCTTCCCTTTCTTTTCCATCTTCAATTCTCTATCCTCCATCTTCTTCCCCAATCCCTGTATGTTATGTGATTCTTCCAACTGATGTAGTAATGTATTCGCATTCTCGATCACGGTGTTCGGCATCCCCGCCATCCTGGCCACATGGATCCCGAAACTGTGTTCACTTCCACCGGGTAAGAGTTTTCGGATAAAAATGACCTTGTTCTGGATTTCCTTTACAGCAACATGATAATTCCGGATCCGGGGAAAGAGTTCGGCCATTTCGTTCAGTTCATGATAATGAGTGGCAAAAAGGACTTTGGGCCTGAACAAGGGATGTTCATGAAGATACTCGGCAATCGCCCAGGCAATGGAGATTCCATCGTAAGTGCTGGTTCCCCTTCCGATCTCATCGAGGAGGATCAGGCTGCGTGTGGAAATGTTGTTCAGGATGCTGGCTGTTTCATTCATCTCCACCATGAAGGTGGATTCACCGGAGGTAATGTTGTCGGATGCACCCACGCGTGTAAACACCTTATCCGTAATACCCAGTTCTGCCGAATCCGCAGGAACATAGCAGCCCATCTGGGCCATCAGCACAATGAGCGCCGTTTGGCGAAGCAAAGCGGATTTCCCCGACATGTTCGGCCCGGTGATGATCAGGATCTGCTGGTTTTTATCATCCAGATGAACGTCATTGGAAATATATTCCTCGCCCTGCTTCAACTGCTGTTCTATTACGGGATGCCGTCCGCCTTTAATATCCAGTACATAAGAATCGTTTAGTACCGGGCGGGTATATTTGTTTTTCTCTGCAATGAGTGCAAAGGAAACCAGAACATCTAAGCGTGCTGCAAGAATTGCATTCAGCTGGATTGGTCGGATATAATCGACTAAGAATAAAACCAGGTCATTAAAAATCCTGGTTTCAAGCGCAAGGATTTTTTCTTCCGCACCGAGAATCTTCTCTTCATATTCTTTCAGTTCTTCCGTGATATACCTTTCGGCATTCACCAGGGTTTGTTTCCGGGACCATTCCGGTGGAACCTTGTCTTTNNTTCAACGAAGAAATCCCTGTGCGCTCAATTTCACGCTGCTGTATCCTGACTAAGTAGTCTTTCCCGGAATAAGCCAGCTTCCGTAATTCATCCAGCTCCTCTGAAACCCCTTCCCTGATTATATTTCCTTTGGAGACGAGTGCCGGAGGATCCGGCCGGATTTCCTTTTCGATCTTTTCCCTGACAAGATTGCACACATTGAACTGTTCCCCGATTTTCTTCATCCCTTCATTACCAGAGGCGGCACAGGCCTCTTTCATGATCCCGATACAATCGAGTACCTGGGCAAGGTGAACCATTTCCCGGGGAATGATCTTCCCGACGGATACCTTTGAGATGAGCCGCTCCAGGTCGCCGATACGCTGGATGTTTTGCCGGATAAGGTCCCGGATTTCGGAATGGTTCATGAAATAGCTGACCATGTCTAATCTTTCTTCGATGGGCAGGCGATCTTTGAGCGGAAGAATGATCCACCGTTTCAGCAATCGCGATCCCATGGGAGAAACCGTATGGTCGAGGGTGCTCAGAAGGGTTCCTGCATTTTCGTTGGGGGAATTCAAGAGTTCAAGGTTCCGGATCGTGAACCGGTCAAGCCATACATAATGATCTTCCTCGATCCGTGAGAGCTTGGTGATGTGTCCGAGCCGGTCATGCTGGGTTTCAGCAAGGTAATGCAGAACTGCTCCTGCTGCGATCACTGCCGGTTCCATGTTCCCGACCCCGAACCCTTTCAGGGAGGTGGTCTGGAAATGCTTCAGGAGAATATCGTGGGCAAAATCAGGCGTAAAAACCCAATCCTCAAAGGTGTTGATGTAATATTTGTTTCCGAATAGTTCACAGAATTTCTGACGCTTGTTCTTCTGGACAATGATCTCGCTGGGGCGAAAGGTCTGGATAAGTTTGTCAATGTATTCGATTGATCCCTGGGCAAGATAAAATTCACCGGTCGATACATCCAGGAAAGAAATACCTGAGGTCTTCGCATCCAGGTTGATGCTTGCCAGGAAATTGTTTTCCCTTTGTTCAAGAATCTTATCGTTATAAGAAACTCCCGGGGATACCAGTTCGGTGACCCCACGCTTCACGATTGTTTTGGTGAGTTTCGGATCTTCCAACTGATCACAGATGGCAACCCTCAACCCTGATTTTACGAGTTTGGGAAGATAGATGTCGAGTGCATGATGCGGAAATCCAGCAAGTTCGATATAAGATGCCGACCCGTTGGCCCGCCGGGTTAGTACGATCCCAAGGATGCCTGAGGTACGTATCGCATCCTCTCCGAACGTTTCATAAAAATCACCTACCCTGAAAAGCAGCAATGCATCCGGGTATTTAGCCTTGATGTTGTTGTACTGGCGCATCAGCGGGGTAACCGCCACCTCTTTCCCAATGTCTTTCGCCATTAAAAAAAATTAACTTTGAAGATCAAATGCTAAAATAAAAATGGTTCTTCGAAAAGATGAGTACCCATAAATATTATCTAACTGTAAATGTGTTTGTTGAAAGATGTACACTTTATCGCTATGACCCATATTTAATCTAAAGCAAATGGAATTTACTTAATGTGTGAATTATGTAACTTATTTATAAAGTCATGTAACACTTTCCGGAATTAATTGACTCACATTTGTACTTTGAAAATTCATACACAAATTAATAAGAAAAAATCGGCACCTTATTCATATTCAAATCATAATCTCTGGTATGCATTCTTGCGATGATCCATTAAGATAAAAAAGAAGGATGTCATCTTTTATCCGTCTTACAAAAGTATACTAATTTCTTCAATGAGAAAACTGAAGACAACAGAAATGAACCGTTTGACCATCGACGAATTCAAAACGGCGCCCAAGATCCCCGTGGTTATTGTGCTTGATAATATCCGCAGCCATAATAATATAGGTTCGATTTTTCGCACAGCTGATGCGTTCCGGTTGGAAGCAATCTGCCTTTGCGGCATAACAGCCACGCCACCCCACCGGGAGATCAACAAAACAGCCCTTGGCTCAACCGATTCTGTAAGTTGGAAATATTTCCCGGAAACGCCTGTAGCCCTTGAATCTTTGCACAATGAAGGGTATTCCCTCCTGGGAGTTGAACAAACGAATACCAGTATCCCTTTATATCTTTTCCAACCTCAAAAAGAGAATAAATATGCCTTGATTTTCGGCAATGAAGTAAACGGGCTTGACGAAGCGCTAATTCCATTATTGGATGGATGTATCGAGATTCCTCAATATGGGACAAAACATTCCCTGAATATTTCTGTTGCTGCAGGAATTGTGATATGGGATTTTTTTTTAAACTTAAAAACTTTTTCTGAAGAAATGCAACCATTACATAAAAGCCCCGTATAATTGAACATATTTATCCTTTTTTATTGCTGATTTATTGAAAAAAATTTAATTTTATGACCAGAAAAAGGATTTATTAAAATATATTTGACTATTAATCAACAATTTATTAACGAAGTAAGTTTTAGTAACCAATTGTAGCTGAAAAAATCAGCCTGAAAAGTATTGTTTTTGTTACATTAATCGATATATTTGTAAAATCAATAAGCATAATTTAAATCATAATTAAAATTTCCGAAGTATGAAAAAGCTTTATGAACTCTTGTCCAAGGCACTTATTGTCATGCTTGTGACAATCATCCCGTTGGTTTCATTCGCTCAGACAACCACAACTAAAAAAGAAGACTCAAAGGCAACGAAGGAACAACCGAAAAAGGTGAACAATCAAGCGCCGACTCACANNGCCGGTGCAATGGTTACCAGGCAATGGACCCGGGTGATCGGTACCCGGTTTAAATTTGGCTGGACTTCTCTGGAGGGCGCCGTAACAGATAAATATGTTCCGGGGGGAGCCCTGGTTGACCCGATAACCCATCTTTCGGGAGATTTTATTAAACAACGGTTTACTTCCTATGTTCTTGAAGGCGATCTTCACCTGACCATCAACTGGGTAAACTGGATCCTGGGTTATAAACCAGAAAGATTCTTTTCTTCCTACCTCATCGTNNCATTCAATACCGCTGGTAATCCAATGCGTTATGGGAATAACAGTGGTATTGGCAATTGGGACCTTGCATTCAAGACCACTGCAGGTATCGGGTTTGATTTTAACATTAACCAGCATTGGTCCATCAATCCTGAATTCCTCTGGAGATGGAGGAGTGACGACTGGCTTGACCTTACCGCGGGCGGTAAAATGCAAGTTATAAATGACATGTACAGTGGCGCTAGCATTGGGATAACCTATAAATTCGCTTATGGCGGTTGCACCCTGAAACAGATGGAAAAGAATTACCTGCTGGTTAAATTCGAAACCACCCCTGCTGTCATGATTGAAAAAGGCGACTCTGTCCAGGTTACGGTTAAAGGAACCTTCCCCGAAAAATACTTCTGCACAAAAGCTGCCATGTATTTCCAGCCTGTGTTGAAATATGAAGGCGGTTCCTATACACTGAAACCAATGACCATCATGGGAGAAAAGGTGACCGGCGACGGTGTCCAGATCAAATACAAAGAAGGTGGCTCTTTCACCTACACCACCACTTTCCCATATAAACCGGAAATGGCTACTTCCCAGCTTATCGTTTGTCCGCTTATATACGAACCCAAGGATTACAAAGCTATTCCGAAAAAAGACGACATCAAGGCCAACACAAAATCTATTGAACTGGCTTGCAGGGATCTTGCTCCCGGGATCATCCATACCGCGACCCGCATCATGCTGGATATGATCCCCCTGATTGCGGATAATGGATACCAGAAAGAAGTCATCATTACAAAGAGTGGTATTCTCTACTTCAAGATCAATATTTATCAGTTGGATCTTAAGTTCGGCATCAATAAAACCCAGGCTGCAAAGGATGCACTCTCACAACTGGATGAATTCATAAAGAAATCATGGAAGATCAAGGATATCACCATCAATGGTTGGGCATCTCCGGATGGGGAAGAAACCTTCAACGTAGGACTTTCTGAAAACCGTTCAAAAACCGGTAATACTTATATGATCGATCAGTTAAAATTATGGGTGAAGGATGCTGAAAAAGATAATAAAAACAAGAAAGATGTCAAGGCCAAAATGGAAGCCGCAGGAAAAGACATCAACTTCGTCATCAACCACCATGGACCAGATTGGAATGGTTTCCTCGACAATGTTAAAGCCAGCAATATCAAGGATAAAGACAAAATCCTGAATGTGATCAACTCGGCCGGTGACTCGAAAAAGAAGGAACAGGAAATCCGTAACATGATCGTTATCTATCCGGAACTGGAAAAAGACCTTCTTCCCCCGCTCAGAAGAGCCGAGATTACCACTAATGCTTATGAAAAGAAATATACCGATGAAGAACTCTCCAAACTCGCAATCAGCAATCCTGATCAACTGAAAGTTGAAGAACTCCTTTATGCAGGTACACTTACTACCAGCCCCGATACCAAGCTGACCATTTATGAAAATGCAGCAAGGTTATATCCGAACAGTTGGCAATCACTCAACAATGCAGGAAATGCATCAATTGTAAAGGGAAATCTTGACAAGGCTGCCAACTACCTTCAGAAAGCTCAAGCGCTCGCCCCAAATAACGGAATCATCGAGAACAACATTGGGGTTGTGGCTGCAAAGAAGAGGGATTACAAGAAAGCTGAAGACCAATTCAAGAAAGCTCAGCAATTGGGTGAAAATGAAAATTACAACCTGGGTGTGCTGATGATCCCGAAGGGCGATTATGCAAAAGCAAACAACCTGCTGGCTACTGCAAAATGCACCTACAACCTTGGATTGGCACAACTTGTTTCGGGTAATACCAGTTCTGCTGTAACCACACTGCAGTGTGCTCCCCCGACACCGGAATCAGCTTACCTGCTGGCTGTCTGTGGCGCCCGTACCGCCAATACCAAAATGTTGTATGAAAACCTGCAAAAGGCCGTTGTTGATCCTGCCCTGAAAGCAGAAGCAAAGGCCGACAGGGAATTCTACAACTACGCAAATACACAGGATTTCATTAACATTGTTAAATAATCTTTCACGATCCTGATAAAAAAAAGCCGCTCCGAGTACTCGGGGCGGCTTTTTTATTTTTGCGCAACTACCTGTCAGGCTTTCACCCGGGTTATGCCTGTCTCATATTCAGAACCGATAAGGGTGACCATTTTCGCATAATCATCCTTCCTGTTCACAAAATCCATCTTGTTCGTATCAATGATCAGGATACGCATGTTTTGCTGCTGCCGCAGGAATTCAATATAACCCGTCTGGATCTTCTCCAAGTATTCAAAATCGATATTCAGCTCATACGGTCTGCCCCGTTTAAGGATATTGCTTTTCAGGTGATCGATGTTAAGGTAAAGATAAACCAGGAGATCCGGCTTGGGAAGCGATGCTTCGATGATCTTGAACAACCGGGTATACAATGCCAGTTCGTCCCCTTCCAGGGTCTTACCGGCAAAGATCATCGATTTATGAATAAAATAATCGGCAATAGTGAACGATTTAAACAGATCCTGGTGCGTGAGCTGGTCTTTCAACTGCTGGTACCGTGAGGCAAGGAAAGACAATTCTAACGGAAAGGCATATTTCGCGGCATTTTCATAAAACTTCGGAAGGAAGGCATTGTCTTCAAATTGTTCAAGGATCAGCTTGCCATTGTATTCCTGCGATATCTGGGTAGCGAGGGAAGTCTTTCCTGCTCCGATGTTCCCTTCAATCGCAATAAAATTATACTTCATCAGGCCGTGGGAAATGCTGGTTTAAGAATGTAAATATACGGAGGAAAAGAATCCGAACCGATACAGGAAAAATTCCTTTTATTGACATATTTTCAACCATTGTTCTCAATCTGTTATTTGAATTTCCTGACATCCCCGGTGTCGGTGCAATCACGAAGAAGTTCTCCGATCGTTTTCCGGAATACCGGATGGATCAGCTCATGTGCAATTTCATCAAGCGGAACAAGAACAAATCTCCGGTCCTGCATGCGTGGATGAGGGATTTTCAATGTATCATGATCCAATACGAGGTCATCGTAAAACAAGATATCAATATCCATGGTCCTGGAAGAATAGCAACTGCCCGATCTTTCCCTTCCGAAGGTCTTCTCAATCTGATCGATCTTCTGTATGACCTCTTCCGGAGAAAGGTAAGTCAGGATTTGTAACGCCCTGTTCAGGAAGAACTCTTCCGATGAAAAGCCCCAGGGCTCAGTTTCGTAAAATGAAGATTGCTTTGTGACCGGCCCGATCATCTCCGGGATCAAGTCCATAACCTCGTCCATCTGTTTCTTCTTTTCGCCCAGGTTACTGCCCAGGAGCAAATACAGGATATGTTTTCCCATCTGCATTAAAAACACAAAGATAGAAACCCTGGTGAAAAAAATAGTGTTATTTACTTTTCTCCCGGAATAATTATCTTTGTCTGAAAATCCAATCCTGATCTTTATGAAAGATTTCTTTAAATTCATGTTCGCTTCGATGCTGGGATTCTTTCTCACCATCATTCTGCTCTCCATCATCCTGTTCACGGTTGTGGTTTCATTGGTCGCCCTGGCGACTACGGAAGAAATTTCAACTCCCCGAAACTGTGTCCTGCAGATCAAGCTCGACCGGCCGGTCAGTGACCGGAGTCCCAAAAACCCAATCTTCATCGATCTTTATTCCAGGAGCAGACGTGATGGGCTAACCGATATCTTGTCCAATATCCATAAAGCAAAGAACGATAACAACATTAAAGGGATCTTACTCGATGTCAGTATTATCCAGGCAGGCCTTTCAACGATCGACGAGATCCGCGATGCCCTTATCAATTTTAAAAAATCCGGAAAATTCATCATCAGTTACAGCGAATTTTATTCCCAGGGAGCCTATTATCTTGCTTCAGTTTCGGACCGCATCTACCTTCAGCCCCAGGGGATGATCCTGTTCAAGGGACTGGATGCTGAGGTGACCTTTTTAAAAGGCACACTCGATAAGCTCGATATCAAGATGCAGATCATCCGGCATGGAAAATTCAAAGCAGCAACAGAGCCCCTATTTCTCGACAAGATGAGCCCGGAAAACCACAGACAGATGTCAGAATTGGTTAACAATTCCTGGGGTAAAATCGTGGATGGGATATCTGTTTCAAGAAGCATCAGCATTGTTCAATTGAACCAAATCGCCGATAGCCTGAAAGCAGAGAATCCCGAAGATGCCTTGAAGTATAAACTTGTTGACCAGCTGGCTTTCAGGGATGAACTCCTGAAGGATCTTCACCAAAAGCTCGGTCTTAAAGATAAGAAGGAGATCAATTTTATCACGCTTGAAAAATATGCTAATGTTCCTGATATCCATTCTAATTTTTTTGGGAAAGATGGAAAAATTGCGGTCATTTATGCTACAGGTTCCATTGGCGGAGGTAACGGGAATGACCAGTCGATCGGGTCGGAAAGGCTCAGCAAAGCTTTCCGGAAAGCAAGGGAAGATAACCGGATCAAAGCCATTGTATTCAGGATCAATTCACCGGGAGGAAGTGCATTGGCATCCGATGTGATCTGGCGGGAAGTAGCGCTTACCGCAAAAGAAAAACCGGTGGTGGCCTCGTTTGGTGATGTCGCCGCATCCGGCGGATATTACATTGCCTGCCCCGCGACAAAGATCCTTGCCAACCCTACGACGATCACGGGGTCCATAGGGGTTTTCGGGGTAGTTCCAAACCTGAAGGGATTATTCAACAACAAACTCGGGATCACTTTTGACGAAGCAAAAACCAATGCTAATTCAGACTACATCAGCATCACCAAGCCGATGCCTGCCTACCAGGTGAAAGTCCTCCAGGCAGAAATCGAAAACATTTATTCCTCATTTGTTGCCAAAGTGGCCGAAGGAAGGCATCTTTCAAAAGAAACGGTCGATAGTATCGGACAGGGCCGTGTGTGGAGTGGAAAGGATGCAAAACAGATCGGGTTGATCGATGATTACGGCGGATTCGAAAGGGCGGTAGAAGTTGCTGTGGAGCTTGCAAAGATCAAGAACTATAGCCTTATCTACTTACCCGAACAGAAAGAGCCGATACAGGAACTCATCGATCAGCTGACAGGCAATGAAACCGAAACAGTCCTTGAGAAAGAGATGGGTGAATACTATAAGTATTATCAGTACCTGAAGGAAATTCAGCAGATGAAAGGGGTACAGGCAAGAATGCCTTTTGAGATCAGCATCAATTAAAAAACTACAGGTTACCGCTGCGGATAGTGAATGAAGATCTCTTCCGATTTCATCAGGATATCCACATACTGAGCCCGCTTGTATACAAAGGGATCTTTCATGTTTTTCCGGGAAAGTTTGCCACGGAAATTATCCAGGGAATCATATTTCTTATGATCCATCCAGTCGGTAATTTCATTCAGCATCTTCCCGATCTGACCGAAACCATGCTTGTATAAAGTACTGACCACCTGTACACAATCGGTTCCTGCCAGGAGCATTTTAATCACGTCTGCACCTGTAAATATCCCTGTGTTAGCACAGATGGATCCGCGAATCTCGCCAAGAAGCAAGCCAACGTACCTCAATGGCAGGCGCAGATCATCAGGGTTGCTAAGGTGATAGGGGAAATGATGCACCTCTTTCTCAATGTCAATATCCGGCTGGAATAAACGGTTGAACAATACAAACCCATCGACCCCTTCAAAGTACATCATCTGGATCACATTCAGGACATTGGTATAAAATGGGCTGAGTTTGACACTCACCGGGATCCTGAGGCTTTTCTTTACATGATTGACCACATCTAACTGTTCGTTAATGATAGCCTTCTCTTCTTTCTTGAAATCGCCGGGAATGGAATAAAAATTCAGCTCGATGGCATTTACCCCGGTTTGTTCAATTGCTTTGGCATATTCCAACCAGGTTTCTTCGAAGGTGCAATTCAGGCTTGCGATCACAGGGATCGTCACGGCCTCAACGGTCTTCCTCAGGTGCATCAGGTGCTCTGTAGGGCCGGCATGTTCGATATCCGGAAAGAGACTGATCATTTCTGCATGACGTTCATTGTATTGGTTCAGCTCTTCGGATAATTGTAGCCGTTCCAGTTCGATCTGTTCTTCGAAAAGGGTTTTATAGACGATGGCTGCTGCACCGGCATCTTCAATTTTCTTTATATTATCCAGGTCCTTAACAAAATTGCTTGCACCGACGATGATGGGATTCTTGAGGGTCAACCCCATGTAATTGGTTGTTAGGTTAGCCATAGCGTTCTTCTTATATAGTTTGATTTATGATAACTAATCTTTTTTTCTTTTTATTATCAGATGCTGGATACTGGATGCTTGATGCTGGATGCTTGATGCTGGATAAGAAAGAAAAAATAAGAATCCTCATCCAGAATCCAGTATCCAGCATCCAGCATCTATTTAGTAAAAACCATCTCCGACATTCTCTTGTAATTCATCCACCGCCATTTTGCATTCTCTTCTGCGGCTTTGAACAATACGTCAGCTTCTTCAGGAAACATCTTTTTTAAAGAAGTATAACGGACCTCGCCATCAAGAAATTCCTGGAATTTGCTCCAGTCGGGTTCTTTCGAATCGAGTGTGAACGGATTTTTACCTTCTTTTTCCTTCTGGGGGTTGTACCGGTAAAGCTGCCAGTAACCTGCCTGGACGGCACGTTCCATCTCTTCCTGGGTTTTTCCCATTCCTGCCCGCAACCCATGATTGATACAGGGTGCGTAAGCGATTATCATGGAAGGTCCATGGTAGGCTTCGGCTTCTTTCATGGCACGGAAAAGCTGGCCGTTGTCAGCGCCCATTGCAACCTGTGCAACATAGGCATATCCATAGGTCATGGCCATAGCACCCAGGTCTTTTTTTCTGACTTTCTTGCCGGAAGCTGCAAATTTGGCGACAGCGCCCGCTGGTGTGGATTTCGATGACTGTCCACCCGTATTCGAATAGACTTCGGTATCGAGAACCAGGATGTTCACATCTTCACCCGAAGCGATCACGTGATCGAGTCCGCCGTACCCGATATCGTAAGCCCAACCGTCACCACCCACGATCCAGATGGATTTCTTTATCAGGTATTGTTTCAGGTCAAGGATATCTTTTGCAACCGGGTTGTTTTCCTTCTTCAGCAAGGGGATGATTTTTTCCGTTGCAGCCTTGGACTTATCGGGATCTTTTTCCCCTTCCATCCATTCCCGNNTGCCATACCATATCCATATTCTGCATTGTCTTCGAACAATGAATTCGCCCATGCAGGGCCCTGTCCTTCATGATTCGCTCGGTAAGGCGTAAAAGGAGCAGTACCGCCGTAAATGGAGGAGCACCCGGTGGCATTGGCGATCATCATCCGTTCACCGAATAGTTGGGTGATCAGTTTGACATAAGGAGTTTCTCCGCAACCTGCGCAAGCGCCTGAGAATTCAAAGAGCGGTTGTGTAAACTGGCTGTTTTTGAATGTCTTTAAACGCGGGGCTACATCCGGTTTATAGGTAACCTTGGAAATGAGGTAATCCCAGTTTTCAGTTTCTTTCATCTGTGACCCCAGGGGTTTCTGCTCAAGCGCCTTGACCTTGGCAGGACAAACCTCCACACAGTTGCTGCAACCGGTGCAGTCAAGTACGGTTACCTGGATCCTGAATTCAAGACCGGTCAGTTCTTTTCCGATCGCTTTCAATGTGACCATTCCTTCCGGTGCATTCTTCTTTTCTTCGGCATCGAGCAGGAAAGGACGGATGGCAGCGTGAGGGCAAACATACGCACACTGGTTGCACTGGGTACAATTTTCGGGGATCCACTCAGGAACGGTGACCGCGATACCTCTTTTCTCTAATTGTGTCGTTCCAACAGGGAATGTTCCGTCTTCGCGTCCAAGAAAAGCGCTCACGGGAACATCGTCACCTTCAAATTTATTGACTTTATCGAAAACCTGCTTGATGAATGTCGGCCTGTTGGGATCGTCAGCAACAGGCTTTATTTCGAGTTTGGCCCATTCAGCAGGGATCTGGATTTCTTCAACTTCTCCTCCCCTGTCGATCGCCTTGTTGTTCATAGTAACAATCTCTTCCCCTTTCCTTCCATAAGTCTTCTTAATGGCATATTTCATTTCTTTCACTGCAAAATCGTAAGGGATCACATTGGCAAGACGGAAGAAGGTAGATTGCATGATGCTGTTGGTGCGGTTCCCGAGCCCGATCTCAACGGCGATCTTGGTTGCATCGATGATAAAAAACCGGATCTTGTGTTCGGCAAGATATTTTTTCATGTGATCGGGAAGCCGTTTCTTGGTCTCTTCAGCGTCCCAGATGCTGTTCAGCAAGAAGGTACCCCCGTCTTTCAGCCCTTTCAGCATATCATATTTTTCCAGGTAAGCCGGAACATGACAGGCTACAAAATCAGGAGTGATCACCAGGTAAGGTGCCCGGATAGGTTTGTCGCCAAAGCGTAAGTGAGATACGGTGATCCCGCCCGACTTTTTGGAATCATAAGCAAAATAAGCCTGTGCATATTTTTCGGTCGATTCCCCGATGATCTTGATCGAATTCTTATTGGCGCCAACTGTTCCGTCGGATCCGATTCCAAAGAATTTTGCAGAATAGGTGCCGGATGAATCAATGCTTACTTCCGGGAGAAGTGGTAAGGAGTGGAATGTAACATCATCGACGATACCGATGGTAAAATGATTTTTCGGTTCTTTTGCTTTCAGGTTGTTGAAAACAGAGATGATCTGCGATGGAGTTGTGTCTTTTGAACTCAAGCCATAGCGGCCGGCATTGATCATGGGGCGGTTTTCCCTGTCGTAAAACAGGTCGCGGATATCAAGGTAAAGGGGATCACCGTTGGCGCCGGGCTCTTTCGTGCGGTCGAGAACCGAGATCCTTTTTACAGTTGAAGGAAGTATATTAAAGAAATATTTTGCAGAGAAGGGTCTGTAAAGGTGAACGGAGATCAACCCGGCTTTTTCTCCCTTTTCCCTTAAGTGATCGATCACCTCTTTTATGGTATCGGTTACAGAGCCCATTGCGACGACAATGTTTTCAGCATCAGGCGAACCATAATAGGTGAAAGGATGATATTGCCTTCCGGTCAGTTTGGTGATCTCCTGCATATAATTCTCCACGATATCGGCAACCGGCTCATAGAAACGGTTCACTGCTTCTTTTGCCTGGAAGAAGATATCCGGGTTCTGCGCAGTACCGCGTGTAACCGGGTGTTCAGGGTTCAATGCCCTGTCGCGGAATTCCTGCAATGCCTTGTAGTCGATCAGGTTTGACATGTCTTCATTGGAAAAGACTTCAACCTTCTGGATCTCATGGGACGAACGGAAACCATCGAAAAAATGAAGGAATGGAATGCGTGATTTGATAGCGCTGAGATGCGCGATTCCTGCAAGATCCATGATTTCCTGGACGCTTCCGCTGGCCAACATGGCAAATCCGGTCTGGCGGGTTGCATAAACATCGGAATGATCTCCAAAGATCGATAATGCATGGGCAGCAACGGTACGGGCGCTTACGTGGAAGACGCCGGGCAGCAATTCGCCTGCAAGCTTGTACATGTTAGGGATCATCAGCAACAGGCCTTGTGATGCGGTGAATGTAGTGGTTAACGAACCTGCCTGCAGCGAGCCATGAACTGCTCCTGCGGCACCTGCTTCCGATTGCATTTCAACAACTTTAACTTCGTCTCCGAAAATGTTTTTTCTTCCATGAGCAGCCCATTCATCAATATTCTCGGCCATATTGGAAGACGGTGTAATGGGGTAGATGGCAGCCACCTCGCTGAACATGTAGGCCATATGAGAGGCAGCCTCATTTCCATCGCAGGTGATAAAATTCTTTTTCTTTTTCATAATATATTGATTATGTGCATTTTAGATGCGCCGTTGTGAATCTGTTAACAATCTGCAAAGGTACAATTTCTTTTTTTTCAATGCCAAGAATACAGTGAAAAAATAATGCAGGAATTTAGAACGCAGAAATTCAGAATGCAGGAATACAGAATGCTGGATGATGGATGTCAAAGATAAAAATCCTGACCCTGTACGGGTCACATATTTGTAGTAAAACGGAATCGGGTGATATATTGCCCCTCCCCATGATAATGTTTGAATATTATTCGCTGTGGGCATGGGGAGGGGTTGGGGTGGGGAATGTACATTGAATAGTAATGAAAGAAATAGAGGATTATCTGAAATTTACCACGGTAATTCCGGTGCCGCCGCGCTCAAGTTGTTCATCGCCGAATTTTTTTACTTCATTTACCCCTGCAAGATAATCACGGGTGATCTGGCGGAGGACGCCATTGCCCTTGCCATGAAGGATCCTGACCTCAGGAATATTCAGGAGGATCGCATCATCAATGTAATGCTGCAGGAGTGAAAAGGTTTCATCGGCCCGCTTTCCGCGGAGATCAAGCGTAAGCTGAAACTGGAGAAGCTTTTTCTGCAGGTCATCATAAAATGACTGGTAGGGGCCACGGGAAGGTGTTACTTTTACCTGTTGCGGGCATAGGGGAATAAGCTTCTTTTCCTTCTGACTTTTTTTATCTTCCTCTTTGGTATCCTGTTCAATCATTTTTTTCAATTCCTGGATTTCCTGCCGCGCTTCCTTAGTCCTTGTTTTTTCTGCCTGGCTTTCCCGGATCTCCTTGATGGTTTTTTCGATGAGTCGGTTGGATTTGTTCAGCATGTGCAGGGCTTCTTCCTTTGCTTTCCGCAGGATCTCCTTTTGCGATGCTTCCAGATCTTCGTTCAGTTTCCGGTATTTGGTGATCATTTCATTCAGGAAATCATCCGCCACTTTTAATTCTGTGGATTTCTGTACCAGTTCAGTCTTTTCCACTTCCAGGTTCTGGAGTTCACGGTCGAAATCAAGCTGGCTGGTCCCTGTTTTGCCGGCGGCAGAATTCAGTACATCGGCCGGAAACCCGATTTGGCGGGCAATCTCAAAAGCAAAAGAACTCCCGGGTTTACCGATCTTTAAAAGATAAAGAGGTTCCATCTTTTTTGCATCATACAGCATGGCACCGTTAACGATTCCGGGAACTCTACCGGCAAGAAGTTTCAGGTTGGAGTAGTGTGTGGTAACCACCCCGAAGGCTTTTTTCCTGTTGATCTCCTCGAGACTGGCTTCGGCAATGGGGCCGCCAAGAGCAGGATCGGTACCGGTTCCGAACTCATCGATCAGGAAAATTGAACGCTCGTCAATGTTTTCAAGGAAAAATTTCAGGTTCAGCAATTTTGAAGTATAGGTGCTGAGGTCGTTTTCGAGGGATTGTTCATCTCCTATATCAATGTAGATATTCCGGAAAATGCCAAAGACAGAATTTTCCTTTGCGGAAGGCAGGATGCCGCACTGGAACATATACTGCAGCAATCCGACGGTTTTCAGGCATACGGATTTTCCGCCGGCATTGGGCCCTGAAATGATCAGGATCCGGTTCTCAGGTTCCAGTTCAATGGAAAGCGGAACGACGCTTTTTTTCTGCCGCGAATGAGCGAGGTAGAGCAAGGGATGAACCGCTTTATTCCAGTGCACACAAGGCTCCCCTGAAATCGTGGCAGGCAATATCCCGTTGATCCGGATAGCAAGGTTTGCCTTGGCCCGGATGAAGTCAATGGTTCCCAGAAAGGTGTAAGCCCGGATCAAATCCTCATAGAAAGGCCTGAGTGAATCGGCAAAAGCAATCAGGATGCGGATGATCTCCCTTCGTTCTGCATAATCGAGTTCCCGGATTTCGTTGTTGGTTTCCAGAACATCCGCAGGTTCAAGGTAAACAGTATGACCGGTAGCCGATTCATCGTGAATTAATCCCTGGATTTTTCTTTTATGCGCACTTAATAATGGGATGACCAACCTGCCGTCACGCAAGGTAAGTTCGGCATTTTCCGGAGTCCAGCCGGACTGACGGGCCATTTTAAGCCTTTGTACGATTTTCTTTTCAACAGCCGCAAGTTTTGATTTTTTTTCTTTCCGGATCTTCTTCAGTGCGGAAGAAGCATCATCCCTTACCTGTGATTTATCATCGATGATCCTTTCGATGCCGGTGATTAGTTCCGGATCGATGCTGATCTCCCCGGAGAGCGACGAGAGAAAAGGAAACTTTTCAATGGGATGTTTCCGGAAGAAATCAAGAATAAGTGAAATGGAGGAGAGGGAAAGTTTCAGCAGCGACAAATTTTCCGGCTCTATAAATGTTCCCTCAATCCGGATCCGGTATAGTTCATCCGTCAGGTCATAATAATCCTGAGAGGGAAAAATTTCTTCCGATAATAGGATACGGCGCAGTTCTTCCGTCTGCCCCAGAAGTGGACGGATCTCAGAAAGTTCATTGGAAAAAGCCATTTCTCCCGTGCGTGGCTTGCCGGGACCAAGGCAGTATTCTTGAAGAAGCGCACGGATGCCATCAAAACCAATTTTTAACTCGAAGTTGGAAGGGAAAACCACAGCAGTAAATTTCTGTAAAATTACAACAATCTGAGGATTTACCCGGAGGTCAGATGTCGTCACCTCATTCCCCACCCACGACTTATAATAATGTGACTCCTACGGGGTCCTGCAATTAATCTCCCACATCCAGNNACCCAATATCAATTGTCAATTATCAATTATCAATTGATATCCAGTCCGATAGTTTACAATTTGCGAATTCAGTTTTTTATACTACCTTTGCACGTTTTTGAAAAAACCCATCATGAGTTTACGCCAAAAGAGAAATGATCTGAAAAAAAGAATGCAGGAAGCATTCAAGGGCGGAGGCGAGCAGGCCACGGAGAAACAAAAAGCATCCGGGAAGATGACCGCCCGGGAGCGAATCCTTGAATTGCTCGATACCGATACTTTCCATGAATATGATCTTTTTGTCAAGCATGCCGGGGTTGATTTCGACATGGACAAAAAGTACCTCCCCGGCGACGGAGTCATCACCGGTACCGGAGCCATCAATTCATATCCGGTTTGTGTCTTCGCACAGGACTTCACAGTCGCAGGCGGATCTTTAGGCTATATGCATGCCAAGAAGATTACCAAGATCATGGATCAAGCCATGAAAATGAAAGTGCCTCTGATTGGGATCAACGATTCCGGTGGCGCACGTATCCAGGAAGGGGTAAATTCACTGGCCGGCTACGGCGAGATATTTTACCGGAACACCCAAGCCTCCGGCGTCATCCCGCAGATCTCCGTGATCCTCGGCCCTTGTGCCGGCGGAGCGGTTTATTCACCGGCATTGACCGACTTTGTTTTTGTGGTAGACAAGATCTCCAAGATGTTCATCACAGGGCCGGAGGTGATCAAAACTGTTCTTGGGGAAGAGATATCCATGGAAGATCTTGGCGGCGCCCGCGTTCATGCTGAAATCACCGGGAATGCCCATTTCTTTGCAGAAAGTGAAAAGGAATGTTTCGAGCAGATCAAGAGACTGATGAGTTTCATCCCCTGGAGCAATGAAAAAACCGCTGAAACCTTCCCGAAGAAAGCTCCGAAATCAAGACAATACAAGATCGACCATATCTTCCCGGTCAACCAGATGGAACCGTATGATGTCAGGGAAATAATTAAATCCATCTGCGACGATTCCGATTTCTTTGAAGTACATGAACTCTGGGCCGCGAATATCGTAGTAGGCTTTGCACGGCTCGACGGACAAACCGTCGGGTTTGTGGCAAACCAGCCCTTGGTGCTCGCCGGCGTATTAGATGTCGATTCATCCGATAAAGCCGCCCGTTTTATCCGTTTCTGCGATGCTTTTAACATTCCGCTCGTAACCCTGGTTGATCTTCCAGGTTACCTTCCCGGCGTTGACCAGGAATATGCCGGAGTTATCCGTCACGGGGCGAAAGTGCTTTATGCCTATTCCGAAGCCACTGTTCCGAAGTTGACCGTGATTCTTCGCAAGGCTTATGGAGGAGGATATATTGCCATGTGTTCGCACCACCTTCGGGCTGATTTTGTCTTCGCCTGGCCAACAGCCGAAATTGCAGTTATGGGGCCTGAAGGAGCCGCCAACATCATCTTCAGGAATGAAATAAAAGCTTCTGAAAATCCTGAAGAGACCCGTAAAAAATTAATCGAAGATTACCGCCAGAAATTTGCAAATCCTTATGTTGCCGCAGCTTTTGGCTATATCGATGCCGTGATCGAACCGACGGAAACCCGCGATTTCCTCATCCATTCCCTCAGCATTGCCGCCAACAAACGGGAAGCAAGGCTGACAAAGAAGCACGGGATCCCTCCATTTTAAGTGATGAAGTGTTAAGTGTAAAGTATTAAGTGTTAAGTGTTAAGTTTGAGCCCACTCAGAAAACTCATTTTAAAATTTTACCGCAAAGACGCCAAGGCGCTAAAGAAAACGCTAAATTACTTTTTCGCAACCTTAGCGCTTTCGCGACTTAGCGGTGAAAGAGGCTTTTCGGAGGGGACTCAAGTTTTAAGTGTTAAGTAATTAAGTGAGTGGTAAATTATTTTTTGACTTTGTGACTTTTTCTAAATCAGTAACCATGGACATTGAGAACCCGGAACCTGAATATCATATTTTAAATTTTGAAGAAGGAAAGTTCAAGACCACTTTCACTAAAAAGTTTATGAACCGGAAGTCTTATACAGTTCCGGACTCTAAAAAAGTTTTGGCTTTCCTCCCGGGAACCATTATTAAGATCTTCGTTAAGGAAAAACACAAGGTAAAGAAGGGAGACCCCCTGCTTACCTTCCAGGCCATGAAGATGAACAACATCCTTTCCTCACCCATGACCGGCCGCATCAAGAAGATCAATGTCAAGGCAAAGGAAACATTCACAAGAGCCCAGATCCTGGTAGAATTCAACTGATCCGCCATTTTGTATTCTCCTGAAAAGATGTATCTTTGCAGCAATGCAGGAATGCAGGAATGCAGGAATGCAGAATGCAAATCAGATTTATTAAAACAAATTAATTAGTAACGAACCAAAATGGCAAATCACAAGAGTTCAGAAAAACGAATCCGTTCAACCGAAACAAAAAAAACACAAAACCATTACCAGGCCAAGACAGTCAGGAATGCTGTTAAGGAACTGAGAAGCATGACCGAAAAGGAAGAGGTTGTAAAAAGCCTTCCCGAAGTTATATCTCACCTGGATAAGCTGGCCAAGAAAAGTGTGATCCATAAGAACAAGGCAGCCAACCTGAAGTCAAAGATGATGAAAAAAGCAAATACGCTGACTAAAACAAAGGCAGAATAGGCCTCTTCAGAAAGCGGTTGCTTTATGACATACTCTGGAATGCCACCGGTTTTGTATGAAATAACTCCGGATTTCATTGATGTAAAGTCGCTCTTTGCAGCTAAAAACCCACGTTTGCTAAAGATCATTCCAGGTTTTATTTTTTCTATTATCAAGAAGATCGTTCACCAGGATACAATCAATGGATTCATCTATAAGCACCGCGACAAATTCGGGCTTGCATTTGTCAGTGCAATGCTCCGGGAGTTCGGGGTGAAGGTGGAAGTCATGAAAAGCCCCGGATCAGCAATCGACGTTAACAATCTGCCAAAGATAATCCCACCTCACGGACGATTCATTATCGCATCCAACCACCCGCTTGGAGGATTAGATGGACTTGCGCTTATGCACATTGCAGGACAATCCCGTCCGGATGTAGTTTTCCCGGTAAATGACCTTTTGATGTTCGTTCCCGGGCTGAAACCGCTCTTCATCCCGATCAACAAGCATGGGAAGAATATCGAAAATGTTGAGATCATCCACCAGACCTTTGCATCCGATAAAACCATCCTATATTTCCCGGCAGGACTTGTGTCGAGAAAACAAAAAGGCGGAAAGATCCTGGACCTCGACTGGAAAAAAACATTTGTAACGCAGGCCCGGCGGTATCAGCGTGACATCATTCCTGTGTACATCTCGGGACGGAATACCAACTTTTTCTACAACCTTGCGAATTTGCGGAAAAAACTGGGGATCAAGGCAAATATCGAAATGATGCTCCTCCCTGATGAAATGATGCGCCAGAATAACAAAACCGTCAGGCTGACCTTCGGGAATCCCATCCCCTGGTCCTCGTTCGATCGTTCGCATACCGATCCCGAATGGGCACAAATTATCAAAGAGAAAGTTTACGGCCTGGGTGAACGTTCTTCTTGATGCAATCTTTGCGGAAAATCTCATGAGTGTTATCAAAAAATTAACATACCAGTTCCTGATTAATTTGTATTTTTAATTTTTAATTCTTCATTCATTTTCTGTATATGGAACCCATCATACCACCGATGGACAAGGCATTGCTGGAAGAAGAAATTGCCGAAACGCATTTTGTCCGCAATACAAACAACGGCCATAATAAGATCTTTATCTTTACGGCGCACAGTTCCCCGAACCTGATGCGGGAAGTCGGCCGGCTAAGGGAAGACACATTCCGTGATGCAGGCGGAGGAACGGGTAAAGCAATCGATATTGATGAATACGATACCGCCGATAAACCCTTTATCCAGCTGATCGTCTGGAATCCGGTTGAAAAGGATATCGTTGGAGGTTATCGTTTCATCCATGGAAAAAATATTCCATACAATAACCATGGGGCACTCAATAGCCCCACAGCAGAGCTCTTTGATTTCTCCGACCACTTTGTGCGTGATTATCTCCCGGTTTCCATCGAGCTGGGACGATCGTTTGTTCAACCCGAATATCAGCCCACAATCAACTTTAAGAAAGGAATGTACTCATTAGATAACCTCTGGGATGGGCTTGGCGCCATGATCATCGATAATCCAGATGTTAACTATTTTTTTGGGAAGATGACCATGTATCCCGATTATAACCGGACTGCGAGGGATATCATCCTCTATTTTCTTAAAACCTATTTTCCCGACCATGAAAAGCTGATGACCCCAAAAAAGGCGGTTCAGATGGAGACCGATGAAGAGTATCTTAAAAGTTTTTTTAACGGCGCAGATTACCACGACAATTACAAGATTCTGGTCCATGAGATCCGCAACCACAATGAGCACATCCCGCCCTTAGTCAATGCGTATATGAACCTTTCACCAACCATGAATACATTTGGTACGGCAATCAATCATGAATTCGGGGAGGTGGAAGAAACCGGGATCATGATCAAAATCCCCGACATTTATCCACGGAAAAAAGAAAGACATCTGACCACCTATATGCGCAGGTTTTCATCCTGGAAGAACATTAAGATCAGGAGAAAGAAGTAGCGTGACGCTTTACTGATTAAGTGTTAAGTTTTAAGTGTTAAGTTTTAAGGATTATGGCGTACAGATCGTTTGAAGAGTTGGAGGTTTGGAAACGGTCGTGTAAACTGGCTGTTGATACGTATATTGTTTTGAAAGATTGCCGGGAATTTGGTTTGAAAGACCAGATGAATAGGGCAGCTGTTTCAATACCCTCAAACATTGCAGAAGGCGCTGAGCGAGATTCAAAAAAGGAATTTATTCACTTCCTTAATATTGCTAAAGGTTCCGCTGCCGAATTACGAACTCAAATTTATATATGTGAAAAAATTGGAATTCTTGCTCCTAAGGAAACCCGGCCCTTAATTCAAGAAATCAAAGAAATATCATCAATGCTCCAAGACCTCATCAACTCTCAAAAACCAAAACTAAATACTTAACACTTAACACTTAAAACTTAAAACTTAAAAACATCTCGATGAATATCTCCTCAGCAAATTTCATCGTGAGCAGTCCTTCTTTGAAACTCTGCCCGGAAACTGATCTTCCGGAATTTGCATTCATAGGCCGTTCCAATGTCGGAAAATCGTCACTGATCAATATGATTACCGGGACCAAAGCCCTGGCAAAAGTATCGGACACTCCCGGGAAGACGCGCTTGATTAATCATTTTCTCATCAATGAGTCCTGGTTCCTGGTTGACCTGCCGGGATTCGGGTTTTCAAAAACTTCCAAAGAGGAGAGCCGGAAGATCGAAACCATGATCGAAGGTTACCTGCTACGACGTGATAACCTGCACCTGACATTTTTACTCATCGATTCAAGGCACCTGCCCCAAAAGATCGACCTGGAATTTATGACTTGGCTTAACCATAACCAGATCCCTTTTGTGATCCTTTTCACAAAAGCCGACAAGATTTCCAAGGCCCGGCATACCGCTAATCCTTCCCTTTACCGGAAATCACTTTTGGCAACACTAAACATTGATCCTGTTTTCATCCTGACTTCAGCGGAAAAGAAAACCGGGCGGGAAGAGATCCTAGATTGCATTGAAGAAGAGCTGAACTCGCGTGACGCGTGACGCGTTACGAAATACATTATTAAATCAATTTCGTAAAAAAATATTAAATTTTTCTCCAAAATTGTTGGATTTTTAATTTTTTGAGTAAATTTGTTACTCGTTTTACCAAAAAGGAATTCTGCTTATGGAGAATCAGGCGCATTGGTATGCTGTTTATACAAAACCCAGGAGTGAAAAAAAGTTAGCCGACCGTTTGAATAACAAAGGGATCGAGGCATATTTACCCATGCGCAGAACCCTGAAGCAATGGTCGGACCGGAAGAAAATGGTGGATGAGCCGTTGATTACTTCCTATGTCTTTGTGAATATTTTCCAGCAAAATTATTTTGAGGTATTGAATACGCCGGGCGCCGTGAAATATATCTGGTTTTGCGGTAAACCGGCTGTCATTCCCGCAAACCAGATCCTGGCATTGAAACTCATCATGAGCCAGGACATGAAGATCGATTGTGTTTCAGCCGATCTTCCAAAGGGCACGCATGTAAAAGTTATTTCCGGCCCGATGAAGGAACTTACCGGCGAACTCATTAACTATGCTGGAAAACACAAGGTCATGATACGGCTTGACCATCTCGACAAAGTATTGCTCTTAACGATATCACCACATTTCCTCGAACCTATTGTAATCAATTAGGGTTCTCTTTTAAAAACCTCATTTCCCGCCAAGTCGCGCTCCCACCTGTGAGTGAACGGGAGAAGCTGCTTCAAGGCATAAGGCAATAGGCAATAGGCAATAGGGATTTTACTTTTCAATTTGTTAGATACTTTCATCATCAGTAAAACCCGCATCAAGCTGCTGCTCCGGGTTTCTTGAAAAGAAACCGGAAGCGTTTATGATCTGGAAGGAAACAATGAGTAGTGAAGAACTAAACCACTCTGGATTAAA
>PLMO01000002.1 GCA_003142515.1 Bacteroidales bacterium | reverse complement strand
ATCACTGTGCATAAGATTATGGGGCCAGGTCTCCTTGAATTAAAATCCTCCGAAATTATGCATCCGGTTTATGAAGCTCAAATTATTTCCTATTTGAAGCTAACCAATAAAAAACTTGGATTCCTAATCAATTTTAATGTTCCGGTGTTAAAAGATGGTTTTAAAAGATATGTCAACAATTTTTAATCTCTGCGTCTCTGCGCCTCTGCGGTAAAAGTCTTTATCTCTTCAGCACCTCAAAAAAAGATTCAGCCCTTTTCAGGTTCCAGGTTCAAAGTTCCAGGTTTCAGGTTTCAGGTTCCGCGTTTCGCTACCTCCCAATCAGGATTGTTGTTTCAGCCAGAGTTCAAAAAACGGATCGGAGATGCAGAATTGATTGGTTTGTTTTTCGAGGATATCGAGGTCGGTCATCCGTTTGTATGCTTTTTGTATGCTTGAGGTCGGATACAGGCGGTATTTCTGTAAGAACTCTGTTTCATAGCTGCCAAAGCCATTCAATGCAACGGAGGATAATAGCTTCACCTGGAAAGCTGTTAACTGGCTTCGGATACCCTGGAAATAATCGGTCTGGTTAATAAGCAGCCGCTCAAGCGCCTGCTGGTAGATTTCTTCAGGACTTTTAGATGTTAAGCATGCACATTCCCAGATCTCAGCGCTCAGGTAATCCCGATTGATCCAGTCCCATGGCTGGCTGAATTCCGCGGATCAAACCCTGTATCCATTGTAAGCCTTTTGCCCAGTTTTTCAACGGACGCACCAATTCCCTGGCGTACAATTCAATTAACTTTTCACGGGACGACACCTTGAAGAAATCTATGTAAACGGTTGGATGACCTTCGGCCTCCAGATCTTTCAAAGCTTTTATCACAAGGGAGGACTTTCCGATGCGTCGTGGCGAATACATGATGAGATTCGTTGCATTTCGCATGGATAATTTGATCTCTTCCAGCTCTTTTTTACGACCATAGAAGAACGGTCCATCTACCGTCTTCCCATAACAAAATGGATTGTCAATCATGTACTTATAATTATACTTTACGGTATTACGCTTTATAGCGTTACGCCACTTGGCATAAAACAGCGAAGTGCAAAGATAATTATTTTATTGTTGCAGGTTTCAGGTTCAAAGTTCAAAGTTCCAGGTTCAAAGTTCAAAGTTCCAGGTTCAAAGTTCAATGTTCCAAGTTTCAGGTTTCAGGTTCAAAGTTCCAGGTTCAAAGTTCAAAGTTTCAGGTTCCAGGTTCCAGGTTCCAAGTTTCAGGTTTCATGTTCCAGGTTTCAAAAAAAATTGTTTTAAACACTTTGTTTAACGCATAATGTTTATGTTAAGGGTTTTTATGAAGAAACTTACTAAATATTATAATTAACTTACCAATATCTGGAAATTATTATTAATTTTGTGACTGTTCTGAAAAACCCGGATATGAGAATCATTAACCAGGGCCGTCTTGTTGATTTCGCTGTTAATCATGCTGATTCCATAAAAGCCTTAAACAAATGGGCAGAAACAATAACAATTGGAAATTTTAAACAACCTCATGATTTGTTAAAGGAATTTCCTTCGCTGATTATGTTGGAAACGACAGATATGTATTCGACATAAAAGGGAATAAGTACAGAATCATTGCGGTTGTTGTGTTCACCGGAGGAATAGTTGATATACGTTTCGTTGGAACACATGCCGAATATAATAAAATTAATTCCAAAACTGTTTAAACCATGAATACGACAGAAGAAAAAATGAAAGCAAGTGATTATGAAAAAATAATGGAAAGAATTGAAGTAATCACTCGTCATGCGACTGAAATTGGAGGTTTTAAGGCCATTAAAAAAGATTTGCTTGATGAATACTTAGCTCTTGCAAGTTCAGCAGCTGACTACGAAGACAAGGTACTTAAACTTTTTCCTCTTAAGGAACCAAGTCCACTTGTACTTCTTCTTGAAGATGCCATGCATAAGCGCAGGATGAAGCAACGTGATCTTGCCAGGGAACTTGATGTGAGTGAAGCCAGAATCAGTGATATTTTAAGGGGGAAAGCGAATATTGGCATGTCACTTGCAAAAAAGATCCATAAGAAACTAGGTATTGACGGAAACCTCATCCTTGAGAACGCCTGATTCGCTCAGTGCGTTTCGCGTTTCGCGTTCAGCGTTTTGTGTTTCAAGTTTCAGGTATCGACGCATCATCGGCCAGGTGGTGAATGGTGAGAGGTGATGGGGTGATGAAGCTCCCTTCGACAAGCTCAGAGAGCAGCAGGGGACGGTGGTTGAGCTTGTCGAAACCACCAATTAAAACCTGAAACTTGGAACCTGGAACCTGAAACCTGAAACCTGAAACTTGAAACCTGGAACTTTGAACTTATTTGCAGCTTGATTTTGTATACTCTAATACCTCCTTACCCAGATCGAAAAACTCTTTAGCTTCGGAAATAGATGGTTTGCCTTCAGGTAATAAGCCCATTTCCCCGGGATATCTTGCATCGATATATAACTGGTCCAAAAGAACAAGCAAATCCGTATTTACCGGGGAAATATTGTCTTTAACTTTATTATAAAGCATTTCTAGTGAATGCGTTTTTATAAAANNTTCTGCACTGATTAGCCAGTCCTCAGTTGTTTTTTTCATAAAGCACTCTCCCTTTTGTTAAAAGTTCCCGGGCAAACAAACTGTCAAACTCAATAAATTTCTGATGCATTGCTTTTGTATGTACAATTAAATCAACTGGAAACTCTTTTTTGATATCTGAAATGGCCTTTGATATCCTGAGATAAATCTGACTCTTTTCAGCAAAACTTGAAGGGATAATGTTATCGCTGGTTACAACCAGAATGTCTAAATCGCTGTTCCCAGTGGGTTCACCATAGGCATAGGAGCCGAAAAGAATGATCTTCTCAGGTTGAGTTTGTTTGAGTTTCTCAATTAATAATGGTATGTAGTTTAAACCTGTCATGCAGATGAACTTATAAATGCAAATTTAATGAATTTGATGGAATCTGTAATTTTTTGTGATATATTCATGCAGACCGACACGGATCAGGTGGGGGTAGGTGTGCCCTTCGACAAGCTCAG
>PLMO01000187.1 GCA_003142515.1 Bacteroidales bacterium | reverse complement strand
TTATTACCGGTTGGATCATCTTGTCTTGTTGATCTTGTATTAAGAGGATCCGGCATTTTTTATGCCAGATTTCATTCAGGTCTTTCCCTTGCTGGAATTCGTACATGAACATTTCGGGTCCGGGGATTTCATTCACCGGTCTTTCTTTGTGTGTCTGCAGCAACAGGAAAACCCCGACCGAAGCTGCTGCCATGACGGGAACTAAAATCCAGAGTATACGCCTTTTTCTTTCCGGAAAAGGTTTTTGGAATTCAGGGATAGGAACATTTTCATTGCCGGGTTCCAAAACGGAAAATAACTGCTGAATCAGCGCTTTGTCACCTTCTGCCTGGGCATGCAACTGTGAACATTCCCTGCAACCCTGCATATGCTGAAGTATTTCATCCTGTTCAGCCGGATTATACTCCCTGTCTATGAATTTTTGGATATCCTCCCTACTCAAACATTTCATGATAGTGGGTTTTTAATTCCTTTTTAAGTTTCCCGATTGCCCTTACCAGCATGGTGCCTATTGAGGACGGATTGATCGCCATTGCCTCCGCCATTTCCGAATAGGATAATCCACTATGGTAAAGCAACAAAAGGGTTTTATCCTTTTCCGGCAATTGCTCAAGCATTTTAAATACGATCTTTTGCTTTTCGGATATGACAAATTCTTCATGAAGATCAAACGGTTTATTCATCCCGGCTTTTAAAGAAGCAAAATTGTTCATCGCCCTTTTCTCTTTTGCCAGGTGTGTCTTGAATAAATTGATCAGGACTTTATACAACCATGCCCGTGGGTTGTCGAAGACCACGTTGTTTTTAAGCTCCAGATAAAACCGCAGGAATGTTTCCTGGATAAGATCCTCGGTCAATTCCGGGGAAATATTGAACTGCCGGCCAAACCGCCTTAATTCCCTGTAATGCGTATGATAGATTTCATCAAAAGGCATTTCCCGTGGCGAATTATTATGGATTTATGGAGTATGACTCACAAGTAACGCTTTTGTGACAAATAAGCTGGGCGCCGGCATCCTCTCATAAGTATGGAATCCCAATCAATCGACGAAGTTGAAATAGGTTACAATTTTGTCACCTCCGAATATTCCCATGCTGAGCGGAATTTGTACTTCCGCTCAGAACTTTGGATAATTTGCAATTATCCGAAGTCTAATCATCGTTTTCAAAGGCAAAGTTACAGGAATAATTTCCATGAAACCTTCATTGCCAGGATACACAGAGGCGCTTGAATTTAATGTGGTATTGACAAATATATGGATTAACGTACTACATCTTTCCGTAGGAATATGATTTTTGAGTACCCGATAAAAAAGAATGGAAGCACGAACAAATAAATTTGGTTGCGACAAATGTCTTGACACAACGGACAAATTTTCGTATCTTTGAAAAAATTATTTAAAAATGACTGTTAAAGTAAAATCGAAATCTGTCCTCTGGGCCTATGAAAAACACTTGGTCGACCGGTTCTGGATGGTGGAAGAAGCAGCAGCCGGTGTTCCGGTTTCCGCCATATTTGACCTGATCCAACTAACCCACCTGAACAAAAGTTTTTTTGCCGGAATGCTGAATCTTTCCACGAAAACACTCGACCGCTACCACCAAGGCGGTAAACAGCTCAATCCTGCATCCGGCGAACTGATCCTGAAAATCTTTTCCCTCTTTAAAAAAGGAGAAAAAATATTCGGGAATACAAGCGAATTTCAAAAATGGATCGAAAAACCTGCTTACGGATTGGGCTATAAAGTTCCAAAAGAATTGATGAAAACCTCAGCCGGCATAGATCTCATCATGGATGAATTGATAAGGATTGAATATGGAAATCTTGCATAGATCATGAAGATTTACCGTATGGTATTGGCCGGGTATGAAGACTATCTGAGGGCACCCGGGGTAGCCGGCAGATGGAATTCTTCCGGGAAAATGGTCCTTTATGCTTCTCAATCCCGTTCTCTTTCCTGTCTGGAGAACATCGTTCACCGTTCAACAGAAGGCTTGTTGCGAAACTTTTTCATCCTCGTTATTGAAGTTCCGGATACGATTCACATTGAAACGTTAGAGGTGGAAAGTATGCATGCTGGCTGGCATCTGCCATTTAATTATCAGCCTTGTCAATTGATCGGGGATGAATGGATCAACAGCAACCGAAGCTGTCTTCTTAAGGTTCCCTCTGCAATCATTCATCAGGAATTTAACTTCCTTATCAATGTTAAACATCAGGATTTTCAGAGGATCAGGAGCATAGAAAAAGAAAAATTTCTTTTCGATTCCCGACTGAGATTGCAATGATAATTTCATTTTTACAATAATAATCCCCCCTTTTTACCGTATTTATTAAGACTGATTCTACTTTATACAAACATGAAAAGTGTCATTGTAAATATTCTTTTTTTATTTTCGCTCCTTTCAACGGGATGCACCCAAAACACCACAAAAAAAATGGAATTCAAGAAACTTACCCCTGAAGAAGAACAGGTTATTGTTTATAAAGGAACCGAGGCCCCGTTTACTGGAAAATACGAAACGTTCAACGGGAAAGGAGTCTATGTCTGCAAACGCTGCGGCAATCCCCTGTATCGTTCCGAAGATAAATTCGACGCAAAATGTGGCTGGCCCAGTTTTGACGATGAGATTCCCGGCGCCGTAAAGCGTGTTCCGGATGCAGACGGTATGCGGACAGAAATCGAATGTGCCAAATGCGGCGCTCACCTGGGTCATGTTTTTCTGGGAGAAGAATTCACACCAAAAAATACCCGCTATTGCGTGAATTCCATATCTCTTGATTTCAAACCCGCTATACAGGCCGTGAAAACTGAGGCAACTAATAAAACTGATACGGCAATCTTTGCCGGCGGTTGTTTCTGGGGGGTCGAATATTATATGAAGAAATCAAAAGGCGTGAAATCAGTGACCTCGGGATATACAGGCGGACATAAGGATCATCCTACTTACGAGGAAGTTTGTTCCGGCAAAACCGGGCATTATGAAGCCGTCGAGGTTGTTTTTGACCCTGCACAAACAAACTATGAAACTGTTGCAAGGCTGTTCTTTGAGATCCATGATCCTACAGAATGGAACCACCAGGGTCCTGATTTTGGTGAACAATACCGCTCGGCCGTCTTTTACAGGAATGAAGACCAGAAACAGGTTGCCGAAAAATTGATAAAACTGCTAAAGGATAAGGGATTTAAGGTCGTTACGGAAGTGAAAACAGCCTCCGTTTTCTGGAAAGCAGAAAATTATCACCAGGATTATTACGAGCATAAAGGCACATTGCCATATTGCCATGGCTATGTGAAGCGGTTCTAGTTCTGCTTTATTTATCCAGTATTACTTTTTTTGTCAGTGTTCCGATTTCCGATGTCACCTGCACAAAATAATACCCTCCGGGGAAAGCAGAGAGATCAATGCTGTATTGTTGACCTGCACTAACAACATTCGAGTAAACCGTATTACCGGTAATGTCCATCACAGTCAGATCATCAACTTTACCCGTTGATTCACCGGTAATTATGGTAAGCAGCCCCGTGGTAGGATTGGGATAAACAAGAAAGGTGTTAGCATTGTTTGTAGCAATCCCGGTTGTTCCATCCTGCGATACCGTCACCTTCTGGGGAGTCAGCCCTGTAACTGTAACGGTAATGGTATCAATACGGGGAGGGCCTGAATTAGCGGTATAGGTTGCCGTAAGTATTCCGTTCCCGGTTCCCGATGGCGTCACGGTACACCAGCTTAAATTGCTCACGACTACCCAGTCGGTATTTGAAGTCACAGAAAAATTAATCGTTCCGGCCGCTGCAGTGACATTCTGGTTCGTCGGTGTTACATTCAACGTCGGAGTAAAAGCGTTAACCATGAACGAGGCAATCATCGTGGTGGGGTGATGCATGCAGTAATAGTTATACATTCCTACCACAGTTGCAGGATATTCATAAAAGGTATTGGTTGCGTCAATCGGCTGATCCCATGTCATAGCGCCTGACGGGACCGATGTGGAAGTTGTGGTGTGCGTGCCACTGACCCATACCCAACGAATCGTATCACCGGAAATTACATTTGGAAGGGAAGATGGCGTGAACTGAAAGTCCGCAACCGTTACTACCCATTTTGTGGAAAATCCACTGAGACTGAAAATCATGACGAATATGGCAATCAGGGAACCCGTCATGTATGATGTTTTTGTTTTCATTTGTATCTTAATATGTTTATTTTTATTTAGACTAATTCCATGCAAATATAAAACAATAAACAAAAAAGTCAAGCTTTTTGTTAAAAATATTTTTTGAAAGGACTGATTCAGGAAGAATAACCGGCAAGGAACGGCCGAAATGGCTGAAATGGTCTGTGTTTTAAAAATCAGATTTCTTCAAACGACTGAATCAGCTCCGGTTCCATGGGTTCAATCCGTTCGAAATTTTTCCACTGGAAATCTCTCCGGTGGCCATTGGCATCCCAGGAATAAACATTCAGGAACATCTTGCCGAAAACAAGATCCGAGGAATCATAATATTTTGCAAAAGCCACCTGTTCGCCGGTTTTAATATCGTTGCCAATCACCGATAGTTTCATGTGAAGCCGGAATTTTCCTTTGCGTGCCTCGACCAGTGCAGTCTTCAGCTTCCGGTTTTCCGGTTCATCCAGGTTGATATCATAATAAAGGATCCGTTCCAGGTCGGGAAGTTCGCGCTGGCCTTGGAAAGCCCTGACCCGTGAGTTGTTTTCGATGGTCCATGCTTCAAACCGGCCATCCAAATCGATGATCGACCGGCCTTTGTTTCCGAGCCGGATGGAGAGCCAGAAATTTTTATTCCGGTGGCGGATATAAAGCTTTTTTGTGGAGAAGATGTCGTTGGGACGCTTGATCACATAGTATACCAGTAGCCCTGAAAACATGGCAGTGAAAAAGATCGAAATGGCCGACTGTATCATCACAATTGTCCTGCCCAGGCTGGTTATGGGATGAATGTCGCCAAACCCGATGGTATGAAAAGAAACAATACTGAAATAAATAGCCTGCCCGAAATCCAGCTTTTCCGTCACTGGCTTTGAATACGGTGTCAGTGATATGCTGTCGGTTACATAATACCAATAGGCGAAAAACAGGATAAACAGTGCGTAACAGCAAAATGCAAGAAAACAAAAACGAAGGAACTCACGGGTCTTGATCGAAAAATTCATGCGCATGTGACCGGTTTTTTATTCCTTCAAAGGTACAAAACAGAATCACTTTTTATCAGCGCCCGTGTTGAGTTGTTGTATTTTTATCTTATCTTTCTCGGTAAGGCCGGAAATCACCTGGATGTTAATGCCGTCGGATAAGCCGGTTTTGATCTGTCGTTTTTCAAATTTCTGGGGGCCGGTTTCCACCTCCACAAAGGTTGAATCGCCTTCAAACAAAAGATCACCTTCGCGGATGGCAAGAACTTTATCTTTCTTTTCCAGGACGATGTCGGCATTTGCACTGTAGCCGGCCCGTATGAACTGGTTCTCCTTCAGGTTCACATCGGCTTTGATCTCAAACTGTACGGCGCCGTTTTCCACAACACCCTTGGGCGAGATGTATTTCAAGGTAGCCAGGAAAGTGTCATTTTCAATGGCCCCGATGGAAAGCAAAAGTCCCATCCCCGGCTTGATCTTCCCGACTTCCGTTTCATCCACCTTACCCTGGAAGATCATATCTCTCACATCCGCTACCGTGGCGATGGTGGTTCCGGCATTGAAGTTATTGGCTTCGATGACACTGCTTCCCACTTTTATTGGAATGTCGAGGATCATTCCTTCGATGGTGGAAGTGATCAAGGTATTGGTCACTTTCCCCGATTTCTTATTTACTCCTTCACGTATCAATTCCAGGTTGGCTTCGGCTGCATCCACTTCCTGCCTGGCATTTTTATAGGTCACCTGGATAGCCTGGAATTCCGATTGAGCCACAACCCCTTCCTTAAATAGCTTTTCCTCGCGGTCAAAGTTGATCTTTGCATCGTCAAAAGCAATCTTTGCCCTGTCGAGCCTGCCTTCCGCGTTGTTCAGGTTTACCAGATCAGGAATGATCCGGATTTTGGCAATGTTCTGCCCTTTTTTAACATTCTTGCCCGCTTCGATATAAATATCTTCCACGATCCCCGATACAACAGGCTTGATCTCGATCTCTTTCCTGGGAACGACAGAACCAGTTGCAACCGTTTTGCGTATGATGGAAGTATAGAATGGTTTTTCCGTTTTGTAAATGACTGGCTTTTGTTTTGATTTATTATAAAGATAAACGATGGTGAGGAGAAAAATTCCAAGGATGATAATCAGTGTTGCGATTTTGAGTATTTTCTTCATAAGAGTTGTAATCGGTTATAAATAATTCATAATTCATATTTCATAATTCATAATTTTACTCGTACCGAAGCGCATCTATTGGTTTCACGGAAACCGCTCTCCTTGCCGGTATGAATCCCGCGAGCGCTCCCGAAACAATGAGGATACACAACGCCATAACGGCCACCTTAAAATCCACCCCGGGATGAACGAACATCGCGGTATTGGCGCCGGAAGAAGATAACAGGTAGTTGATGAGTTCAAGTAGTCCCACCCCGATCACTAGGCCGAAATACCCCGCAAAAGTGGTCAATACAACCGATTCGGTGATGATCTCGCTAATAATGTTGAGAGGCGTGGCGCCCAGTGCCCGTTGTATTCCGATCTCTTTGGTCCTCTCTTTCACCACCACCAGCATGATGTTACTCACGCCAATGACGCCGGCCAGCAGGGTGCCGGTACCCACAATCCAGACCAGCAGCCGGATCCCAAAAAACAACCCCTCCATCTTATCATAGTCTTTTTTCAGATTGTAATGACCGATCGCATCATCATCTGATGGTGCCACTGAATGTCGCTTTTTCAACACGTCTATGGCTTTTTTCTCCACAATATCCACCGGGATTTCATCCTTTGCAGTAATATTGAAAAATCCAACGGTATTACCATAATTGAAAGTTCGCTGCAGCGTAGTAAAGGGCATATGGATTCGCTGGTTATCTGCAGAAGCAGCTTCCCCGTTACGTTTCGATTTAAACACACCGATCACCATAAAATATACTCCATTGATCTGGATATACTGGTTGAGGGGCTTTTCATTTTTCTCAAAAAGAAGATCCACTACCCGCTGACCGATGACCACCACTTTTCTCTTTTCTTTCAGGTCGAGATCATTCAGAAACCGTCCTTCCAGCATGTTGACCGGATCTATTTCATTAAATACCGGGTAATCTCCAAAAAGTCGAAACTGGCCTGCTTTAAGTTTCCTGACCACATTATTGGTCCCGTTATATCCTCCAACATTGGTACGGGGCGCAAGGTACTTGATTTCCGGGATGGCATCACGGAGCGCCCTGATATCGCTGTTTTCATATTGAAACCACCTTCCCCTCGGAAATCCTTTATAGGAAACAGAGGTCTGCTGTGCCCAGATAAAGACACTGTTGGTAGCCATGTCGCCAAAATTCTGCGTGACGCCATTTTGGAGCCCGGTACCCGAACCCAGCATGATCACCAGCATAAAGATCCCCCAGAAAACGCCAAAAGCGGTGAGGAAAGTCCGGAGCTTGTTTTTCCGCAACACATGATAAATTTCCTGCCAGCGATCAAGATCAAACATAAAAGTTGCCTGCAATTAATTTTTCATTCTTCATTCTTCATTTCATTCGTCCCGTAGCGCATCCACGGGTCTTACTTTTGCAGCATTCATAGCCGGTATAAATCCTGCAACTGCACCCGCAACGGTCAGGAGAATGGTTGCCCCCATGGCGATTGAAAAATCCGCTTCCGGGTTTTTGAAAAAATCTGTTACCGGCATTTTGCTGGAAACCAGCTCCAGCAATCCGATACCGAGTACGAGCCCGACATATCCGGAAAAACCGGTAATCACAATGGCTTCCTGGAGAATCAACCCGATGATGGAAGAAGGCGTTGCCCCCAATGCTTTTCGCACGCCGATCTCCTTGGTACGTTCTTTCACCACGATCATCATGATGTTGCTCACGCCGACCACACCCGCGATGATGGTGCCGATGCCGATGATCCAGATGAACAAACGAATCCCGGCGAACAAGGCAGTAAATCTTTTAACATCTTCATTTTTATTCCAAACCTCCACGGCACGTTCATCCTTGATATCATAAGTATGGCGGCGGGAAAGAAGAGATTTGGTGTTTTCCACCATGGTGGTAGCCTGTTCCGGAGTGGCTACCCCGGTGGTAAATGCGATCTGCTGGATGACATTATCCCCGTTAAAGATCCGTTGAGCAGTAGAGATCGGGATGTAGATTCGTTTTTGCTCATTGTCATTCCTGCTGAAATCCCTGAATATCCCGACGACCTTGAACAAAACCCCGTTCACGGTGATATATTTGCCCATGGCCACCGTATCCTTCCCCTTGAACAGCGCAGATTTCACTTTTTCACCGATCACGGCAACCTTTCTGAAATCGCGGATGTCGATATTATTGACGAACCGTCCCTGGAGCAGCTCAATCTCTTTGATGTACCCGTAATCGGGATGGCAGGGGGAAATAAAAAAAGAACCATACTGATTCTTGTATGACGTGAGGTTATTGCCGAGAAATAAACGCGCCGAGATATGATCATGACCCTTGACAGAGGTATTTAACGAATTATAATCTTCATTGGTGAATTTGATATTGCGTCCCGATTTGAGGCCTTTATACTTCATACTTGTAACCCCGCTGGTGATCCATACTCCATTGGTGGCGCCTCCTTTGAATTGTTCCGCAACACCATTTTCCAATCCCTTTCCCGAACCCAGCAATACCACCAGCATGAAAATCCCCCATGCCACGCTGAACCCGGTGAGAAAGGTTCGGAGCTGGTTCTTCTTCACTGTGCTGAATATCTCCTGCCATTTGTCCAGTTCAAACATCCCTGATCCCTTTAATCATAATTCATATCTCATATTTCATAATTCATAATTAATTCTGAACGATCTCCGTTATCATCCCATCTGTGATGCGTATGATCTTTTGCGTGCGTGCGGCGATATCGTGTTCATGTGTAACGATCACCATGGTGATTCCCGTACGGTTGATCTCCTGGAGAATATCCATCATTTCAAGGGAAGTGACGGAATCAAGTGCGCCGGTAGGCTCATCGGCGAGGATGACCTTGGGTTTTGTGATCAGTGCGCGGGCAATGGCAATACGCTGTTTCTGCCCTCCCGACAATTCATTGGGGAGATGATGTGCCCATTCCCTGAGTCCCATTCTCTCCAGGTATTCCATTGCGATGAGGTTTCGCTTTTTACGGCTCACCTTCTGGTAATACAGGGGCAACGCAACATTTTCCATGGCATTCTTGAAGGAGATCAGGTTAAACGACTGGAAAACGAATCCCAGCAATTGGTTCCGCAAGGCAGCAGCTTTCCGTTCATTAAGTTTCCGGATGGCTGTTCCGTCGAGGTGATATTCCCCGTAATCATAATTATCAAGGATTCCAAGGATATTCAGCAAGGTGGATTTTCCCGATCCCGATGCGCCCATCACCGAGACCATCTCCCCGGCTTTTATTTCCAGGTCAATCCCTTTCAGCACATGTAGCTTGGATTGACCCATAACGTACGATTTATGAATATTCTTTATGTTGATCATGCCATACAATAATAACTGTTAACAATAATGCACATTAGACTCATCTATCTGCCAAATGTTACACCTTCTGATTCAAAAAGGCTGAATATTCAAATTGAAAAATCACAAATCTTCTGATTCAAAATTGCTTAATATCTAAGGAAAATTGAAATGTTTTCGTTCTTATCCCTTGAATTGTCGATGAAATTGGTGATAACAGGGGTTATCTAAGATACCCGTAACCCTCCCTGATTAGCGCAGCGTATGTTGTAAACGAAGTTTTCCCGACCTGTTTCAGGAACGGCCAGGTTCCCTCGTAACCGGAGCCGATCAGTTGTAATGCCAGTCCCATCAGGAATATCCCNNAAGGTCCGTTTTGTCCAGGCTTGTTTTGTTTCTTCCGGAGTAGAGCAGATATGAAACGCGAGCGTTGCCCCGATGAAGCCATCAAACCATGGGAACCATTCAGCCGGAATGGCAGGCCTTACCAACACTGCGATGAAGGTGAAGGTGGGTAGGTAATAGGGCGCCAGTCCGATGAGCAAGGTTCCGAATTCTCCCCCGAAATTTCCCGAATACTGCACCTGCCCGCCATGTCTTGAGGTCACAATGAATTTATGAATCCTCCGAAAGAAAAGCAACGCAATCAACGCGTGAGTAAGTTCATGTTCGAAAGTGGAGATATAGGGAATCTTTTTGATCACGGTGAAATAAACCGGGATGCCGGTAGCGAAACCGCAGATCAGCGGGATCCAGAGCTCATTGTTATATGCGATGATGATCAATGCGTCCCAAAAAGCTAAGGCCGAACCCGGAATAATGAAGAGTGCAATTAATCCCAGCAGGAAACGCATCTATATAATTGATAATTAAAAATGGATAATTGTTTTTTGTGCATTTCAAAGTTAAAACAGATCCCCGGAATCCCGGATACAAAAAACTTCAGTTTCCTCGTACCTCGAAGCCACGACAATCCGGGTGCCGTTTGCATGTTTGCTGAACAGGTCGTGCACTAGCTGCGGGGAATTGTTGTACGCCGAAAGATGCGAAAGCACCAAGAGGCTCATAAAGGAAGGCCGGTGGGTGGTGAAGAGTTCCAGTGCCTGGAGGTTTGACAAATGCCCGTCGTCGCCCCGGATGCGCCTTTTCAGGTAGACAGGATAACTGCCTTCCTCCAGCATTGTTTCATCATAGTTTGCCTCCAGGAAAGCCGCATGGCACTTGCTGAGGTGGTGCACTACATGTTCGCAAGCTATGCCGATATCTGTAAAGATACCAACCGTGATCCCGTTACCATTTATCGTAAAACTGCGAGGTTCCGATGCATCATGACGTTTCGGGAAAGCATTCACGCTGAGTTCACCGATGTGTATCGGGGCATCATTGGAAAAAGTCTTCACAAGCTGCGATTCGAGTCTCAGCCTGCTATTGAGATGGGTTGCGACCGTGATGTAGACAGGTAGTCTGTATTTCCGGGAGATGACCTCCGCACCCCGGGTATGATCAGTATGTTCATGGGAAATGAAGATGGCCCTGATTTTTCGCATGGACAACCCAAGCCGACCTATCCGTCGCTCCGTTTCCCGGCAGGAGATACCTGCATCGATCAACACGGCTTCACGTTCATTGCCGACATAATAGCAATTGCCGTTACTTCCGGAAGCGAGTGAGGTTATATAGAGGGACATATCATAAATCATAATAACAGTGAAAAAAGCCAGGTAAGAAAACCTTCTTCATTAGTCCTTTTCCTCTTTCCACGGAACTTTCTTCAAAACATCCCCATTGGGTGAAAACTGCACCTCAAATCCTTCCTTGTCTTTCTTCAGATCCATTTCATAAACAAACCCGGTACCCGGTTTCTCCACTTTGCCCACTTCAGCAATTCTATAGCCGGCAAAGTTCTTAGCAACAGAGGCAGTAACCTCTTCCGGAAGATCCCCGGGTTTTATCTCCGTTTCTGTTTCCAGCCATTTGCCGGTGGCATCGAAATTAGCCGACATCTCAAATCCTTTATTCGTGAAGTTGACCTCATAGTCTTTCTTTTCCATCAGGTATTTTATGCCGGTGGCAGAAGGGAACATTTTGGTGAAGGCTTGCTTCACGGGAGCCGGAATCTTGTCGGGTGTTATCTTTTGGGAGAAACTCACCAGGCTGATCAACAGGCCGGTTGATAGCATTATAATTACTTTTTTCATAAAGGTTATAATTTTGATTTTACTGGTCAGAAGGAAAAAACCGACTATGTCCCAAAATTACTTAATATTTTTCACCACATAGAAGGCACATAGAACACATAAGGTCAGTTTATTTCATCATTTCGCCACTTCGCTATTTAGATATTTCACCGCCTCCAACAACGCGGCATCCCGGTTATTTATAAAATCATACACCGTTTCACGGACCTCGATATCCGGTTTGACACCGCATCCCACAAATTTACGTCCATCGGGATAGATACAGTGCTGGGTGCATATCCTCATACTGCCTCCGCCGGGCAGATCTATTAAATAGGGCTGTCCGTTACTTCCGTTTGAGTTTTGCCCGATCCGGATTATTTGTTTTGATTTATCCAGGAAAAGTAAAAATTCTTCAGCGGCAGAGCAGGTTTCATGTCCTGTCAGGACCACCGTGGGAATGATGATCCTGTTCCTGAGGGCCACATCATTATGCCATGTGTCTGTCCCGAGGTATTCCATCGATTTATTATGATAACAGAGATACGCATTTGCAACCCAGGGATTATTTACGGTGTCTTTCACCGTGAAATTGGATCCCCTGGCCCTGTATAATCCATTATTCGTTCTCGCCGTCACTCTTGAGGCATAGATCACGGAATCCGGGCTTAGATATTGCGCAATCGCTGCACCATAATTACTGCTTCCCCCGCCATTCTTTCTGACATCGATAATCAATCCTTTTGCCTTACGCAGTTCCGGCAATTTATCAACAAACAATGAATCTATTTTCTGATCCCCAAAATCATTCAATGCCACATAGGCGATCTTATTATCCAGCCACTTGAAGCTGAATATCTCGCGATCGTCCGCGGGGTACATTTCCTTTTCCTTTGTAAGCTGGTGAACCAGCGATAATGATTTGATTTCTCCTGCCGGAGTTTTAATCTTGACTGAGTACTTCTGGCCCTTTAATCCCCAGAATAAATTACTGACCGACCAATCCCTGACAACATAATCTGTTGATGCCGATATTAACGGCATAATTTCTTTTTCCAGGTATTCTTCCGTGGGTTGATCATTGACCTCAATGATTTCACTTCCAATTGGGATTTCATCTTTTTTGCTTTTATTGATATATTTGATGATTGCCTTATTATCAATATTTCGCAGATAAAAACGATAATCCCCGAACATTGAAGTATACATACAGGTATCAATCCTTTTGGGATAAAAAATGCCGGTATGGGCATCTTTCAGCAATGCAGAAAACCGCATCAGTACTTTATAATATTCCTGGTCGTTTTGTGTCTGGATAACATTTGGAATAAAGGCGATATAGGCGCTATCCCAATTCAGTGTTGCCACATGATCGAAATTCGCGAAATTATAGTTCACCTCCTGCCAGATCTTCGATAATCCGAAGATCTTTTCCGGTTGAGATATTTTGTTTTGGAATTGGCCGAAACATTGGGTGGCAATTAGCAGATAAAAGAAGAAAATTTGAATTTTTTTCATATTCCGGCTTTAATTTTAATGAATCCACTAAAATAGTAAAACTAATTGTTATCCCTGGTGATTATGGTTGTTGACTGCGAAGGCGTCAAGAAACGCAAAAAATTTTATTCTTTTATTATCTTTTTAGTTTCGATTCTTGTGGTACTTACCAATTTCAAAAAATAAATTCCGCTTGGTAAGCAACTAATATCGATCTGCGTTTTTAATTCGTTAAGATTTTGTTTCTTGATTTCCTGTCCGTTTAAATCATATATAGTCAAGGTGCTTTCTTTTGTTTTACATGATGTTTCAATCATAAAAATATCTTTGACTGGATTTGGATAGATAATCATGTCTGCAGTTTGATATTTGAAGGTTCCTGCATTGGTAATAACAGGAGGTACACAAGTGTTTATAGATGCAGAATCACTTAAAATAGGATTATAATAAACAACTGACAAACTGCCATCTTCAAAAAAGTCATAAATTTTCGAATCTATATTTGATATCCCAAACCAGTAATTATTGGTAGCATTGATATTAAGGGTCCCTGCCAGGTTCGTATTATAAATTTCATAGATTGTGTTATTGAATATGTTGTTTTGATTTATCTCTCCGTTGAATGTAATTAAGTCAAATGTACTATAGCCGGAATTCCCTTTTATCGAATTGTTGTGGATGTGAAAAACGTCTATTGTTATACCTCCTTTAAGATAGAGAATAGAGTTACTTGACGATGCGATATTATCATCGATTTGGTTATCTTTTATTTCAAAAGAGGTTGAATACGACGTTCCAAAATACAAATAAAGGATATCACCTGTAACAGATGTGTTGCTGATTATGCTGTTACCATAAATCGTAACGACATAGGGATTATCTCCACGAAAGATATACATAGCACCACCTTCACCATTAGCTATGTTCTGTTGAATTAAATTGCAGGATATATTTATATCAAATCCTCCGTTAATGAAAATGCCTGCACCGGTATCGGCAATATTACCGGAAATGGAATTTTCATTGATAATAATATCACCTGTTCCACTTCCCCCGTTTGAATTTATGTATATACCCTTGTTAGAATTATCGGCTATGTTATTTTTTATGATAAATATCGCGTTTTGCCACATGTCATCGACATATATTCCGCTTTTACCATTATTGTTAATGTCATTACCATTTATATGAATGTCATGATAGAGGCCATGACGAGAGGAATATATGCCGGAACCTTCATTATTTGATATTAAATTATTCTCAATCTTTGAATACCCTTTGAGCAAATAAATACCATCAGAACTACTGAATTTTATTGAACAGTCCGTAATGTAAGGTGCCGCATTATCAATTTCCAGAATACCGGTATTCAAGCTTCCTCCGTATGCAACATCACAATATTTCATAATGGATCCACTGAGGTACATTCCTGAAGTATCATAGATTGCAGGCACTGCGGAAGAAGTAAAATGAATATTATTCCACTCGCCTGCGGATGGATTATCTGAATTTGACGTGATCAATATATGGTTTAAAGAATCCCCTGTTGCATCCAACTCTCCATCAATCAATAGAGTGGTGTTATAGGTGAATTCGACTATTACACCAGGATCGATGATCACTTTTACGCCCGCTTGAATTAAGGTGTTTCCATCAATAATATATGGAGAACCGGAAACATTCCAAGTAGAATTGTTGGAGATAGAACCACTGATATGTGTTTGAGAAAATCCAGCAAAACTGCATACTATCATTATTGGCATAAATGTAATTATTCTTTTCATAGTTTAAGTTTTTGAATTTAATGTCACCTAATACAGGTGTCGTTGTACCAAACATGCTCCAACTCCCCCCACAGCAGTGATGTGTAACAGTCGTTTTACCAAATCAATTCATTAAATCGCGTTTTTCAATCATTTGGTTTTCTTTAGATGTGAGATGGCTTCATTGTCAGGCATCATATCAGGTCAGACATTCTGGCAATAAAAGTAAGAACAAAATATATGATTTAGAAAAAACTTATTGAAAAAAGACAAGGAAGATTAGTAAAAAGTTTATTTTTGATCACAAATAATTTACTCAAGTTTCGCAGTTTACAAATGCTATAGTTGACGCAGGTTTTATGCCGCTTTATTAATGGTACTTGATTTTATTTGTTCA
>PLMO01000109.1 GCA_003142515.1 Bacteroidales bacterium | reverse complement strand
AAAGACTTTTACCGCAGAGGCGCAGAGATGCAGATATTAAAAATTGTTGACATATCTTTTAAAACCATCTTTTAACACCGGAACATTAAAATTGATTAGGAATCCAAGTTTTTTATTGGTTAGCTTCAAATAGGAAATAATTTGAGCTTCATATTCTTTCATCAGACATTGTTCATAGATGGATTCAAGGAGACCTGGTCCCATAATTTTATGAACAGTAATACAAGCGTCGAGAATTATTCCTGAAGTTTTATAATATTCCATTTTACTTTATTTTTTACATTAATCGGCTAATAATAAAAAAGTAATACAATTGTTAATAATTTCTCTGTCTCTGCGGTTTTAAATAAAAGTTTGACTTTTAACCCAATCCGGGAAGAACTTTTTTCAAAAGATCATTCTGAAAATTATATAAGGATTATTCCAACACCTCAAAAAAAGAAATAGCCGGCATTAGGTATTAGGTTTTAGGTATTAGGTATTGGGTGTTGGGAAATGGGAATTGAGAATTGGTTGATTACTATTACCGATATTTAAAAGTTCCAGTTTCGGAACGAATGGTAAGAACTTTTTGTATTGAAGGCTCACAATGTCCGATGATCTTTGCATCTACATTGAATTGCTTCGAGATGCCAATAACACTTTCAGCGAATCTCTCCGGGAGATAGATTTCCATCCTGTGGCCCATGTTGAAAACCTTGTACATCTCCTCCCACGGAGTTCTGGATTGGGATTGAATCATCTGAAATAAAGGAGGAACGGGGAATAAATCATCTTTTATAACATGCACCTTTTCGATAAAATGAAGCACCTTGGTTTGCCCGCCGCCACTGCAATGCACCATTCCATGAATGTGTGAACGGTGTTCGCCGAGGATGCTTTTTATCACCGGCGCATAGGTGCGCGTAGGGGAGAGGATCATCTTTCCAACATCCATGCCTTTAATGTCAACTGGGTCCGTAAGTTTTTTATTTCCTGTATAAGTCAGCTCCGATGGAATACCATCGTCGAAACTTTCCGGGTATTTTTGAGCGTAGAAATGATCCAGCACATCATGCCGGGCCGAAGTCAGCCCGTTACTTCCCATCCCGCTGTTATAGGTATCCTCATAGGTTGCTTGTCCTGAAGAGGCAAGTCCTACAATCACATCTCCTGCAGTGATTTTGGCATTATTGATCACTTCGGATCGTTTCATCCTTGTAAATACTGTTGAGTCAACGATGATGGTGCGGATCAGGTCGCCCACATCTGCGGTTTCCCCTCCGGTAGAATGGATGCCGATTCCCCATTTCCGCAACAAAGCAAGAAATTCTTCAGTCCCAGTGATGATATCTCCGATCACTTCGCCTGGGATGAGCCTTTTGTTCCTGCCAATGGTGGAAGAGAGCAGAATGTTGTCAGTGGCGCCAATGCATAGCAGATCATCCAGGTTCATGACGATGGCATCCTGTGCAATGCCTTTCCAAACGGAACGGTCGCCGGTTTCTTTCCAATAGAGGTAAGCAAGGGAAGATTTTGTTCCGGCACCATCGGCATGCATGATATTGCAATATTCCGGGTCATTTCCGGAGATATCCGGAATGATCTTACAAAAAGTTTTTGGATAGAGACCTTTGTCGATTTCGCGTATGGCAGAATGGACATCTTCTTTCGAAGAAGAAACGCCTCTTTGCCCGTAGCGCGAAGGATCCGTCATCTGATGGTTCTGGGAAAAGAACTATTTGTTAAAGATTACTTTGTTTTCTTTATCATCGATAGAATAAGCTCCGAATTTCACCATCGTATTATCACCAAAAACGATATCCTGCTTGATCTTTGAATTTACGGTGGCATCAATGTTCTTTATGACATTTTTTCCAACCTTCAATTCTTTGATTGTTAACACCGCTTTATCGGCAACGGTTCCTGTACCCAGGATCTTATTCACTTCTCCTTTGAAGTCCGTTTTATCGATCGAACCCTCTTTCAGAAGTTTCATGGTTGCATCAGGAGAGATGAAAAATTCTTTCTCAGGTTTATTAAACTCGAACTGCGTGGTTATACCGTTCACGAAACAGCTTGCCTGGAAGCCGTCACGGGTTGCGGTAAACGTAAACGCATTTTCTTCCGGATTCTCCACGACTTCGATCTTTGGAGCAGGTGTCTTTGTGATCACCTGCTTTGGGATGAAGTCGTTTCGTACAATGCTGAATTCGGTACGGCGGTTAAGGGCATGTGCAGCTTCTTTTTCCTGGGTAGTCGTAAGTGAATTGACCAGGGAATCGGTGAGAACGGTCCCGGTCTTGAATAGGGTACCATCCTTGGTGATGTCTTTTGTCAGCACTCGCGGAACCCTCTTTCCATAGCCTTTTGCTGTCAGCCTGTCGGGGTCGATGCCACGGGTGATAAGATAGTCTACAACTGATTGGGCGCGCCGTTGCGAGAGAATATCGTTCAGTTCATCTGATCCACGGGTGTCGGTGTGGGAAGCAAGTTCGATGACGATGTTCTCATTTGCGTCGAGGGTGGAAATAAGTCCCTGCAACGAATCCTGGAACTGCGGCTTGAGATCGTACTTGTCAAGGTCATAGAGGATATCAGGCAGCACCACCGGTTTTTTCGGAATGGGCTTCAGAACGAAATTCCTGGTAAGGTCCCTACTCTTTTCCAGTCCGACAGTAGTTTCCTTTCCCTTTTCATTGAAATAATCTTTTTTTAAAACGAGAATCTCGAAGGTAGTATTGGGCGCGATCTGGTTTTTGTTAAAGCTGTATTTCCCTTTCTCATCCGTATTGTATTGCAACGTTTTTCCATTGGTGCCGTTCAGTTTGACTAATGCGCCTTGCACAGGTTGCAGTGTACGGTCGTCAGTGACGGTTCCTACGAGGGTGAACAACAAGGGTGGAACGACGAATGAATAGATGTCATCTCCGCCTTTTCCGCCGGAGCGGTTGGAACTGAAATATCCTTCTTCCGGCTCATCGGGGTTGAATACAATCCCGAAATCATCGGCCGGTGAATTGATCGGGTATTTCATATTTTCCGGTTTTGTCCATTTCCCGTTCACCCTCACTGAACGGAAAATATCCTGGCCGCCCATTCCCGGAAGACCATTAGACGAAAAATAAAGGGTACTGTCGTCGCGGATGAATGGAAATAGTTCATCTCCGGCTGTATTGATCTCCGGACCGAGGTTTTCAGGCCGGCTGTAACCGCCTGCTTTTGTCTTTCCCTTGCGTGTAGCCATCCATATATCTTTTCCTCCATATCCTCCCGGAAGATCTGCAGAGAAATAGATGGTGTTCTCATCGTTGGTCACCGTTGGATGCCCGATCACGGTAGAACTGTCACCCGCGAGTGCCAGCCACTCAACATCACCCCAGGAGGTGGCCCCCGTACGGTTGACTTTTAAAATGGCACAGCCGTTTTTCTTTTGTGGCTCATTCCAGCAGCGGGTAAAATACATTGTTGTGAACCGGCTGTTGAACCTTGCAACGCCTTCATTTGCCTTGGTATTGACTGTCTCTGTTGCATCGGCCGGGATAGGTGTATTCCAGTCGCCTTTGCGGTCCTTACGGGCAATGAAAAGATCGGAAAAACGCTTTCCTGTCCAGTTATCAACATCCTTTCCGCNNTTGATCTTCTTTTCCCATTTTACCTCATATTTACCCGGATTCTTGATCCATTCCATGGCTTGGTTGCAGGTCTCGATACCTCTTTGTGCGCGGGCATCTTTGGGCACTTTTTCAAGGTATGCCTTGTATTGGTTGATGGCTTCGTTATAGTTTCCGTTGGTTTTTAATGCATCGGCATAATAGATAAGAATTTTCGGGTCGGTCTTGACATATTTACTCGTAGCAAGCCTTTTATAAGCAATCTCCGCCTTCTTCATATTATTCATCATTCGGTAGCATTCGGCCATGCGGAAGCTGATGCGGTCGCGCTCACCTTTGTTGTTCTTGACCTTGGAATAGGCCTTCTGATAACGTATCAGCGCAGTAATGAATTGCTGATCTGTGAATGCGTCATCGGCAGATTTGGAATATCTATTCTGAGCGAAGATAAGGCTTGAAATAAAGAGTAACAGGAGCAGGAATATTCCCCGGACTTTATTCATAAGGATTAAATTATTTTTTATTACTGATAAAACAAGATAAGCCAGGTTATTATTGCTTTTACAAAAATATAAAAAAGTCATGAGAATGCTGTTCTTTTTAATCTCATGCAATGAAATATGATTGGTAGTGTTATGATGCTGATGCTGGATGATGGATAATTGACAATGGATAATTGACAATTGACAATTATTTTGCTTTTCGCTTCTATGTTGAATT
>PLMO01000163.1:3049-5450 GCA_003142515.1 Bacteroidales bacterium | reverse complement strand
AATTTTATTCATGAAATAATTACCATCGATCCTCATTACAAAGATAACCATTTCAAAAAAGGTTGCCTATCAATGAAATAAATCAACTTTGACAGGCAACCAGATCAAACTGTTCTAAAAAAGAACATTAATAGTATAATATGCAGTAAGGTAATAAATACCAGATAGATAAATTAACTCTCCGTGACTGTAACCGGACCTGGTTACAATTGGATTATTATTAATATCATATTTAGTTGCAATAATTGTCATGGTATAGTAATTTAAGGATTGTGGAATAACATATTGAACAGGATATACTGTTTGGCCAGTTAAAGGATATTGTCCTGGAGCATACACGATCCAATCGCTTGAATATCCGGTCGATGGATATAGTGAAGTGACTTCAATTCTCACATCATAATATTGGTCAGTCTGATAATTTTGGTCGGTAATAACATAGTTACCGAAACATTCTACAGTTACCTGGGAGAAAGATTTTGATGACATCATACATGCAGCTATGATGCCAATCAATATAAATAATTTTCTCATATAGCTTGATTTATTTTGTTGATATAATTGATCTGCAATTGTTTTACCATTTATGGCAGACCATTCAAAAATGAACCTCTGTAACTTACTTTCCCATAGCCGGAGGGACCGGGCAGCTATGGGGCAAACCCCTCATAGTTGTTTTTCCCCGGGACATAAATAGATGGGTTATCCCTGAAGTATCCCAAGGCAAAGTGGAAATGCTAAAAAATGGGAATGAAAAGTCAGAAAGGCTTTAGGAATTGTATTATACTAATGCGTTGCGTAAATATTTTCACAGAATCTTTCACCGGTTAATATTTTAAACAAAGATAATAATAATTCAGTAAATATACAAAAAAGAATGAGCCGGCGCAATAGGTGAAAACCGTAAAATGAAATAGCGGGAAACCGCTATACGTTTTGGGAAATGAATTCTTATCTATATGATAATCAATATCCAGAATCTGGCATCCATTCAATTCTTCATTAAAACGGTTCAGGCTCTCCAGAAGTATTGCCGCTCCCTGTTCATCTCGATTTTATCATTATCGAGCAGCCATTGGATGGCGCGGATGACTTTGTCTTCGCTCACAGATGTCACCATGGAGACTAATTCATCTAAGGAACAGGGTTTTGTTTTCAAAAGCGGTTTGATCTCTTTCAGGATGGAATTGAAATCAAGGTCGGTGAGTTCGATCTTGTTACGCTGGATACAGACATCACATTTACCGCAACGGCGGGCATCGGGTTCCCCGAAATACTCCAGCAAAGCCTGACTCCTGCATTTATGCGTGGATTCGGCATAATGGATCATGGCCTCAGTCCGTTTCTCCGCATCCCGTAAACGGTCTTTGTAATATTCCGGCGATATGGTAAGATCCTTGCTTTCGATACGGTTTTCGGTGAATACGATCCGGGGATTCTCCGTTCGCGGAACATAATCGATAACCTGAAGTTTTGAAAGTTTTACAAGAAACTCAATGACTTTATCGGTAGTAAGGTTGGTGCGTTTTGCAAGGTCTTCTTCCCGGATGGGAGAGAATTCGGAAAAGATCCCGCTATAGGAACGCAAGAGGGTTTTTATAAACGGATCGAAAAAGACATTTTCCACCTGGAACCGGTAGAGGGATTCTTTGTCTGTTTTTATGAAGATACGCGATGGGGTATGAACGGCTTCACTCAATAGTAGGAATCCTTCTTTTTCCAGGAATTTCAGTGCATTATAAACGATGATGGGAGGGAAGTTGTAGTTCTCACTGAAATCACCAAGATCGAATTCTGCCATGTAATCTTTTCCGTTTCCATACGGGATCTTAAGGTAGTTGCACAATGCCTGGTAGATGTCTTTTATCTTCTGAAGTTCAGGATAGGTGGCTTCCAGGTTTTTTCTGGCCTCCAGGATATCAGCCTGTTCATAGAGCAGGACCGCAACAGAGGTTTTCTCATCACGCCCGGCCCGCCCGGCTTCCTGGAAATAGGCTTCGATGCTATCGGGCAGATCCACATGAATGACAAAACGGACATTGGGTTTGTCTATCCCCATTCCGAATGCATTCGTGGCAACGATGACCTGTTTCGTTTCTTTCATCCAGGCCTGCTGGCTTTTTTCCCGTTCTTTCGGATCCAACCCGGCATGATACCAGTTGGAAGGGATGCCCTGGCGCGTGAGGTATTCTGCAATTTCCTTTGTTTGTCGCCGGTTCCTCACATAAATGATCCCGGTCCCTTTCACCTTTTTAATGATATTCAGGATTCTCCTGCGCTTGTCTTCTTCCTTAAAGACAAAGTAAGTGATATTTTTCCGCTCGAAGCTTTTCCGGAAGACATTGGGTGTACGAAAGTGCAGTTTGTTTTGAATATCAATGATCACTTCCCGTGTCGCTGT
>PLMO01000163.1:0-3030 GCA_003142515.1 Bacteroidales bacterium | reverse complement strand
GGTGAAACATAAAGCAGTTTGTTGTCTCCATACCGGCAGTTGTTAAGGGCTGTTTCAATTTCGGCGGGATACATGCCGGAATGTATAGCTGCAGCCCTGATCCCTTTTTTCTTCAGGCTCTCAACCTGGTCCTGCATGAGGGAGATCAGGGGTGTGATGACCAAACACAACCCTTCATTTGCCATTGCCGGAACCTGGAATGTAATAGATTTACCGCCACCGGTGGGTAAAAGCGCCAGAGTATCCCTTCCATCAAGGACTGACTGGATGATCTCTTCCTGCAATGGCCTGAAAGAAGAATAACCCCAGTATTTCAGAAGTATTTGGTGTATGGTCAATCCGGAGCAATTTAATCGATCACTCTTCTTATAGAGTCAATGACAGTCCCGTCCACCCATTTTACGACGGCAACAATCTCGTCGCTGAATTTTGGTTTTTCCGGAACACCGCAGATCTTCTCGGCTTCCGTTTTCAGTTCCTGAATGGTCTTGATAGGCAGTGCAGAGTTTTTCATCTTTTCGATGAGGTCTGTTCGTAGAGGATTTATAGCAATGCCGCGTTCGGTGACGATCACATCGATCAGTTCACCGGGCCCGCACAACGTGGTCACTTCATCGAGGATCACAGGGATCCGGTCGCGAAACAGGGGGATGGGAAGAATGGTGCATTTTGCGAAAAGGCAATTCTGCCATCCTCCGATACCATGAAGCAAATATCCATCGGAATGGGTGACGACATTGGCATTGAAGTGCACATCCACTTCCGTAGCGCCGAGGATAGTCACATCCACGAGGGAAGCAAAGTTCCCTTTCCCATGATAATTATAGGAAGTAAATGGACTTGTGTTCACATGATGCGGGTTTTCACGGATGGAACGAACCCCCTCGAGGTCGAAGGTCTGTCCGTCGAGGATGTACTCAGTGAGTCCGTCTTCCAGCATCTTCACAAGGTATTTATTGCTTCCTCCACGTGCGAATCGCGCTTTCCATCCGCGTTCGCGAAGGAGTTCCGCAAAATAGATGCCGATGGACAAGGAGGTGCCGCCTGCACCCGCCTGAAAAGAAAAACCGTCGTGGAGAATTCCCGCTTCATCACAGAATTGTGCAGTCCAATCAGCCAGGAGCAAACGGTCGGGGCTCTTTGTTACTTCTGTGGTTCCGCTGACGATCTTTTCGGGAATCCCGACTTTATCCATCACCACCACGTAATCCACAAGATTACCATTGATCTGCCAGGGGATGCAAGGGAAGGGAACCAGGTTGTCTGTCACTACGATCACTTTATCGGCATACTGGCTGTCGGCCAGGGCAAAGCCCAGCAAACCGCAGGCAGCCGGGCCATTCACTCCATTTGAATTTCCGAACGGATCGGATGAGGGGGCTGCAATCACCGCGATATCGATATGCACCTCACCGTCCTGAACAGCCTGGTAACGTCCACCATGCGACCGGAGCACACCTAGTCCTTTCATTTTCCCATGGGAGGTAAATCTTCCCAGCGCTCCGTTCATACTGCCTTCAATGTGATGGATCGTGCCATCTTCAAGGTACTTTGTGAGCGGTTCTTGGCAGGGAAATGAGGCGGAAGGGAACCACATGAGGTCTTTAACGCCCATCTCTTTTGCAATATCAAATATCTGGTTGGAGACAAGATCTCCATTCCGGAAGTGATGATGAGTGGAAATGGTCATCCCATCCTTCAACCCTGAACGGATCAGGGCATCTTTGAGGCTTTCAACCACCTTGTTGCCGTCAGCCGGGTAATCTGCACAGGTTGCGATCAGGGGAGCCGCTTTTCTCCCTGTGGGCTTGAACTTCCCTACGCCCATGTAAGGAACTGCCGGCTTTCCGTTGAGGATGGTCGGGACAACACGCCCGGCGGCATTGGTTACGAGTTTATCATACTTGCTCATACGTTTCCCTCCAGTTTTCTTTCAGTTTTCCCATCTTAACAGCTAAATTGATCGTATTCAGGGCTCTTTTTACCACCGGTTGATCGATCATTTTAGTTCCGAGCGAAACAACGCCAAGTCCCTGTTCTGTGGCCTTGTGAAAGGCAACAACAATCTTCTTTGCCTTATCAATCTCATCGGCTGTAGGAGCAAAATTTTCATGGATCACTTTAATCTGGCGCGGATGTATACATCCCATTCCGTCGAACCCCAGCGCTTTTGACATCAGGACACTCTGTTTCAGTCCTTCCATGTCACCTACATCCGAAAAAACGGAATCAATGGGTTGAATCCCTGCTGCCCTGGCAGCATTCACTACTATGCTTCGTGCGAGGAAGGATTCTGTTCCTTCCTTTGTCCTCCGGGTACTCAGGTTGGCCGTATAATCTTCCAGCCCGATGGCTATTGCAACCACGTTCTCAGCTGCGCTTGCTATTGCGTATGCATTGATAACACCGAGCGCACTTTCGATGATCGGCATGATCCACACCGGGTACTTTTGTTTTGTTTTCTTCCGGATAGCATCAATCCGTTTGTTGATATCCCTGACCTGTTCAGGTTTCTCGCATTTCGGTAAAAGGATCAGGTTGACATGATGCGGAATGACCCATTCAAGGTCATCAAGGCCTCGTTCTCCCTGGTTGATCCGTACCATCCGCTCGGCTCCGTAAAAGTCGATGCCGCGAAGAGCATTCCTGACAAGGTAGCGTGCTTCGTCCTTTTTATCCGGTGCAACAGCATCTTCAAGGTCGAGGATGATCCCATCCGGGTGATGGATACCGGCATTGATCATCAGGCTTGGTGAATTGCCCGGCAGGTAAAGCCGGGATAAGCGATTACGATCGTTGGTTGTGGTATATTGGTTTTCCGGCAGCAGTTCCGGAAGAAATTCCTTGTCGGAAGACACCAGCTTCTTAATGGCAGCTTCGATCCTGGCTGTCAGAACCAATGGCAGTGCCCCCGAATCTTCGATCTTCAAGAAAGCATGTTGAATTCCGAAAAAGTTCAGCACCTCTTCTGCCAGTTTCCGGTTCGCATTGCCGTACATGACATCCACCTTGCTTTCCAGCAGGATCTCC
>PLMO01000130.1 GCA_003142515.1 Bacteroidales bacterium | reverse complement strand
AATTTTATTCATGAAATAATTACAATCGATCCTCATTACAAAGATAATCATTTCAAAAAAGGTTGCCTATCAATGAAAGAAATCAACTTTGACAGGCAACCAGATCAAACTGTTCTAAAAAGGAACATTAATAGTATAATATGCAGTAAGATAATAAATACCAAATAGATAAATTAACTCTCCGTGACTGTAACCGGACCTGGTTACAATTGGATTATTATTAATATCATATTTAGTTGCAATAATTGTCATGGTATAGTAATTTAAGGATGGTGGAATAACATATTGAACAGGATATACTTTTTGACCAGTTAAAGTATATGATGTTGGAGCATACACGATCCAATCGCTTGAATATCCGATCGATGGATATAGTGAAGTGACTTCAATTCTCACATCATAATATTGGCCAGTCTGATAATTTTGGTCGGTAATAACATAGTTACCGAAACATTCTACAGTTACCTGGGAGAAAGATTTTGATGACATCATACATGCAGCTATGATGCCAATCAGAAATATGTATTTTTTCATAAGAATGATTTTTTTTTTGATCGACTTTCTTTTTTTCCATATCTCTGGTCAATCAACAAGATATCCGTATAAAAACAATTCATAACAAGATTCGGCAATCTGTAATGAACCTTCCATTTATTCACTCATTAATTTCGAAAGGTGATTTTAATGAGCCTTTCATTCAAAAATTCCCTCTTAACTTACAAGATTTACAGCAGAAATCAAATTGCAAACCTATTCGCTCTATCATCCTTCTTTTCCCCCTGCAAACGAAAGGATATTGCAGGGGAATGAATGTCTAAGTTATTTTTTCCTAAATCCAAAATTGTCATTTCGACCGGATAGCTTCTCACAAATTGTATTAAAATGACAGAATCTGGAAAAAGAGATGGCAAAATATTGTTGATCGTCAAAGTTGAAGGGGGGGGAGTTGTCTCATCAACAGAAGAGGCGAGAGTAAAAAGATAATATTTGTCAAGATAACTTTACGGTTCATTTCCAAAAATATTTCAAAAGGAAACGCGAAAAGAAGTTCAAAATATAATACTAAAATTAAGTTATGTAATTACTATTGAAATAAATCGTAAAGTTACAAAATAAATACGTAAAAATCACAGGTATACAAAAATATTTTATTCACATAACATTGCCTAATGTATTATATTGAATATCAATAAAACAAAATTTATTATAAGTTATTATTAGGGTGTTCTGTTCATCTGGTAAGGTTTGATCACTTCAGGCGAATTAAAGGCCTAGAAATCGCAAATTGGATGAAATAATAATAAATGGGGTATCTGATCTTCTCCCGTAATTATTTTTTATCTTTGCCGCAACCTCCTTCTTTTGTTTGTGATTCTATGGTTTACCGATCATTTTTTACATTCAGATGCAAGGGTTTTTATATTGCTGAAACCCAAAATTGGAATGGGAAATCAATGTGGCAATTTATAATAATTGTTTTTTTGATGGTTTTATATATCTATATTATCAATATCAAGTAATATAAAAAAAGCAGATGCAAAAAACACATAATAAAATCAAATATTAATTATTAAAGATAAGATTTACAAATATACAATATGAAAATCGAAAATCAAATAAAAATCACAAAATATGTTAAATAAAAGGTATGCTGATACAAAATGACGCTGATATGCAAGCGTTTCAGCAATTTTCCCAAAACCCACACTGCGTTAGGGATTGAAGTGGAAAGCCCGGAGCGAGGAACGAGCGAGGACTTGGAACGGAAAGCCCGACCCGCAGGGGAACGCCCAAAATAAATTACGAAGTATGAAGTACGAATTACGAATACATTAGTTTATAAAGTTTATAAAGTTTATAAAGTTATAAAGTCATCAACTTACCCAAATCTCCAATCCCTCACCCACATCCAGCATCCAGCATCCAGTATCAAGCATCCAGCATCCAGATTTCCCGCATTCATTTCTCCGATATTCCTTATCTTTGCCGGATAGAATAGAAGATAAACCAACATTTACTCTCTGATGAAGAAAATTAAGATGGTCGACCTACACAGTCAGTACCTTCATATCAAACCCGGAATCGATAAAGGAATCCAGGACGTCATCGATTCCTGCGCATTCATCAACGGACCTGCCGTTAAAAATTTCCAGGAAGGCCTGGAGAAATACCTGGGTATAAAGCATGTGATTCCCTGTGCCAACGGTACGGATGCATTGCAGGTTTCCATGATGGCGCTGGGATTGCAACCCGGCGATGAAGTGATTACCACTTCCTTTACATTTATTGCAACAGCCGAAGTCATTGCACTTCTTAAACTGACGCCGGTTCTTGTGGATGTTGATCCAGGCACTTTCAACATCGACCTGAAATCCATTGAAAAAGCGATCACACCTGAAACAAAAGCCATCGTTCCGGTTCACCTGTTCGGACAATGCGCCCCCATGGAAGAGATCATGGCGCTCGCTAAAAAACATAACCTGTTTGTGATCGAAGATAACTGCCAGGCCATCGGTTCGGATTATATTTTTAATGATGGTTCACGGAAAAAAGGTGGGACCATCGGGCATGTCGGATGCACTTCTTTCTTTCCCTCAAAGAACCTGGGCTGTTATGGTGACGGTGGCGCCATCTTTACCAATGATGATGAATTGGCTAAACAACTCAGGGTAATTGTGAACCATGGAATGGTGGTACGATACTATCACGATGTTATCGGCGTAAATTCCCGGCTCGACAGCATTCAGGCTGCCATTCTCAATGTAAAACTCGCACACCTTGACGAATATGCTGCAAAACGCAGGGCAGCCGCCGATTTCTACGATAAAGCATTTGCAAATAATCCCAGATTGACGACCCCGGCCCGGTATGCAAAATCAACCCATGTATTTCACCAGTATACCCTTGTCACCCGGGATGTCGACCGGAAGAGTCTGATTAATCATCTTGCTGTCAAAGAGATCCCAGCCATGATCTATTACCCGGTTCCCCTGCACCTGCAGAAAGCATATCTTGACCCACGGTACAAACCCGGCGATTTCCCGGTAACAGAAGCTTTGTCTAAATCGGTAATCTCGCTCCCCATGCATACGGAACTGGATGATGAACAACTGAATCATATCGTTACTTCCGTACTTGAATTTGTAAACCGGTAACACATGGAAAAGGAATACTTCGCACACGAAACTGCCGTCATTGACGAGGGTTGCACCATCGGAAAAGGGACGAAGATCTGGCATTTTTCACATATCATGAGACGTTGCACAATAGGNNGGTGTAACCTGTGAAGAAGATGTATTCCTGGGACCATCGATGGTCTTTACCAACATCATCAATCCACGCAGCCGTATAATCAGGAAAGAACAATATGCCCGTACAATTGTCCGTAAAGGCGCTTCGATCGGTGCTAACGCCACCATCGTTTGCGGTAACGAGATCGGCGAATATGCTTTTATCGGGGCCGGGGCTGTAGTTACAAAAAATGTAAAGCCTTATGAACTGATTGTCGGAAACCCGGGAACACACGTAGGCTGGATGAGTGAATACGGCCACAGGCTTGAGTTTGACGATAACGGAATAGCCGAATGCCCGGAAAGTCATGAAAAGTATCAACTAAAAGACGGGAAAGTCAGTAAACGACAATAACACTACATGGAAAAGAAAATCAACCCACTCAATTTTGCCCTGATTGGTGCCGCAGGCTATATTGCGCCACGGCATATGAAAGCGATAAGGGAAACAGGAAATAACCTGGTTGCAGCACTTGATCCCTATGACGGTGTTGGGATCATCGACAGTTATTTTCCGGAAGCTAATTTCTTCATTGAACCGGAACGTTTCGACCGGCACTTAGATAAACTACGTCGCCTGGCAGACTCCGGGGGTTCCGAAGCACACCGCAAAGTCGATTATGTTAGTATCTGTTCCCCGAATTACATGCACGATTCCCATATCCGCCTTGCCATGCGCAACGACGCCTTCGCCATCTGTGAAAAACCGATTGTATTGAATCCATGGAACCTGGATGCCTTGCATGAGATCGAGAAGGAAACCGGGAAGAAAGTATACACGATTCTCCAGGTAAGGCTTCACCCCGTGATCAAAGCACTACGGGAAAAAATCCTGAACAGTCCGGATAAAAAAGTTTATAATGTCGACCTGACCTATATCACTTCCCGCGGAAAATGGTATTATCGTTCCTGGAAGGGTAATATTGAGAAATCAGGGGGAATAGCAACAAACATCGGCATTCATTTTTTTGACCTTCTGACATGGATCTTCGGAGAGGTACAAGAGAACACGGTACACCTGCTTCAACCCGAAAAGGCTGCCGGGGTGTTGCATCTTAAAAAGGCCCGTGTCCGCTGGTTCCTGAGCCTGGATTATCAGGATAATCCGGAAGCAATTAAAGATAAAGGAATACGAACGTTTCGTTCACTTACAGTGGAAAACGAAGAAATCGAATTCAGCGACGGGTTTACCGACCTTCACACGGAAAGCTATCGCCATCTGCTGGCTGGAAACGGATTTGGAATAAAAGAAGCCCGGAGCAGCATTGAGATCGCACACCAGATAAGAAATTCGACACCCATTGGAATAAAAGGGGATTATCATCCGTTATTGAAGACTATACGGCGATAAACCGGGTACCATTTTAAATACGAAATACCATGAAGATTCTGGTTACCGGGGGAACAGGATACATCGGATCTCATACCGTTGTAGAACTCCAGAAGAAAGGATTTGAAGTAATAATAGCGGATAATTTGTCTAATTCTTCGATCGATGTAGTAGATAACATCGGCAGGATCACTGGAGTTAAACCTTTATTTGAAAAAATCGACCTTTCTAAAGAGGAAACTACACAGGATCTCTTCAACCGCTATCCCGGCTTGAATGCCGTCATTCACTTTGCGGCATTTAAAGCAGTCGGCGAATCGGTTATGTTACCATTAAAATATTACCGGAACAACTTGGTTTCGCTCATGAACCTTCTCCGGGAAATGGAGACTCACGGGATCAGGGATATTGTCTTTTCTTCTTCCTGCACGGTTTACGGTCAGCCGGATGTGCTTCCTGTCAACGAAGCAGCGCCCATAAAAAAAGCAGCATCTCCTTATGGAAATACAAAACAAATCGCAGAAGAGATCATCACAGATGTAAGTAAAGTTACTGCTTTACAGGCCATCCTGCTCCGTTATTTCAATCCCATCGGCGCTCATGAATCAGCACTGATCGGCGAACTTCCGTTGGGTATGCCCAGTAACCTGATGCCAGTTATTACGCAAACAGCCATCGGGAAAAGGGAATTCCTGAATGTCTGGGGAAAAGATTATAATACTCCCGATGGAACTGCTATCCGGGATTATATCCACGTTGTGGACCTTGCACAGGCTCATGTGATCGCAATCGAACGCATGCTGGAAGGCAAAAACAAACAAAATGTCGAAATTTTTAACCTGGGAACGGGGATCGGTTATTCGGTATTGGATGTCATCAAATCATTTGAACGCACAACAAAGGTAAAATTGGCTTACAGGTTCATGGAACGCAGGCTGGGTGATGTGGAAGAGGTATGGGCCGATACTGAATTTGCCAATCAGGAATTGGGATGGAAAGCCCAACAGGGACTCGATGAAATGACCTTATCGGCGTGGAATTGGGAGAGAAAGTTAGCTGGAATGTAGGAAGAAGGAAGATTGAGGATGGAGAATGGAATATAGAGAATGGAATAAAAAACAGATGATGATGAAAACGATATTAATAACAGGAGGGGCAGGCTTTATCGGTTCACATGTTGTCCGGAGGTTTGTAAAAAAGTATCCACATTATAAAATCATTAATCTCGACAAGCTGACCTATGCAGGGAATCTTGCGAATCTTAAGGATGTTGAAAACGAACCCAACTACGAATTCTTGAAAGCGGATATCGTAGATGCCCAGGGGATGAATGCGGTTTTTCAGAAATATCCCATTGACGGTGTGATCCACCTCGCAGCAGAATCGCATGTCGACCGCTCGATCAGCAACCCGATGGAATTCATCTTTACCAATATTGTCGGTACTGTTAACCTGCTGAATGCAGCGCGTCTTTCCTGGAAAGAGAACATGGATCATAAGCGGTTTTATCATATTTCAACGGATGAGGTATATGGGTCACTAGGGGAAACAGGCCATTTTACCGAGACTACTGCCTACGATCCGCGGAGTCCGTATTCTGCCTCCAAGGCCAGTTCCGATCACTTGGTACGGGCTTATTTTCATACCTACAAGCTGCCGGTGGTGATCTCCAATTGCTCAAACAACTATGGTTCATTCCAGTTTCCCGAAAAACTGATCCCACTGTCCATAAACAACATCAAGAACAACAAGCCGATCCCAATTTACGGGAAAGGGGAGAACATCCGTGATTGGCTGTTTGTGGAAGATCATGCCAGTGCCATCGACCTCATNNACCATAAACTGAACCGGCCCCAGGGTGCTTCTGAACAGCTGATCACCTTTGTAAAAGACCGTGCCGGGCACGACTTGCGATATGCCATTGATTCATCGAAACTTCAACGGGAACTGGGGTGGAAACCTTCCCTTCAGTTTGAGGAAGGGCTGGAAAAAACAGTCGAATGGTATCTTGCAAATGATGAATGGATGAATAACATCACCTCGGGTGATTACCAGAAATATTACGAGAGCCAATATGTGAAAAGATAAGGGTTATGTCCCTTCCACGGTTACATTCTGCCCGATCTTAGCGATCAATCCCTGCAAAACATTACCAGGACCCACTTCTGTGAATAGAGTAGCTCCGTCAGCAATCATGTTCCTGGTGAGTTGTGTCCATAATACCGGTGCCGTTAACTGGGCAACAAGGTTTTCCTTGATCTTTCCCGGATACGTGATACACTGGGCTGTTGCATTCTGATAAATAGGGCAGACCGGAGTATGGAAAACCATTGAATGAATGGCTTCTGCCAATTCGATCCGGGCAGGTTCCATCAGCGGCGAATGAAATGCACCGCCGACTTTCAACGGCAAGGCTTTGCGGGCGCCTGCTGCCTTCATCTTCTCACAGGCAATCTCGATCCCTTTCATACTTCCTGAGATAACCAGTTGGCCCGGACTGTTGTAATTTGCCGGAACAACAACTTCATCAATGGATTTGCAGATATCCGCGACCACTGCATCATCAAGGCCGAGAATAGCAGCCATTGTGGAAGGCTCTTTTTCACACGCTTTCTGCATTGCCTGTGCACGCTTGGAAACGAGCAGGAGTCCATCTTCAAATGACAATGCCTTGTTGGCTACCAGTGCTGAAAATTCGCCCAGGGAATGACCCGCAACCATATCGGGCCTGAATTTTTCACCCAGGGTGGCTGCCAATATGACAGAATGAAGGAATATCGCTGGCTGTGTAACCTTGGTTTGCCTGAGGTCTTCATCAGTACCTGCAAACATCAGGTCGGTGATCCGGAAACCCAGGATATCATTGGCTTTTTCAAACAGTTCTTTTGCAAGCGATGAGTTCTCGTATAGATCCCTGCCCATACCGACAAACTGCGCTCCCTGTCCCGGGAAGACGTAAGCGTGTTTCATTTGGTTATTTTACTTTCTGTCGCCTAAAAACCGCAACAGGAACAGGAATAAATTGATAAAATCAAGATACAAAGTCAGCGCACCCATGATACTCATCTTCCGGATATTCGCATCCTGCGCATTAACGCCTGTTATTCCTGCGCCGATCCTTTTCAGCTTCTGCACATCATAAGCAGTGAGCCCGGTAAAGATCAGAACTCCCAGCACACTGATGATGTACTCCATCATGCTGCTGTGCATAAACATGTTGACGACCATGGCAATAATAACCCCGAACAACGCCATCATCAGGATCGACCCGAATTTTGTCAGATCGGTCTTCGTGGTATACCCGAGAACTGCCATGACGCCAAACATTGCCGAGGTAACAGCAAAGGTTTTAAAGACGGATGAGCCGGTATAAACCAATAAAATAAAACTAAGGCTCATCCCCATCAGCACGGAGAAGGCAATGAACAATAAGGTCATGATGGCAGGGGAAAGGCGCTGGAATCCCATCGACATGAGTAATACGAATCCCAGGGGCGCCAGCATGACGATCCACCCCAGCATTGATAACCCGGCATATTTTCCATTTGTTACGTTAATAAGACTCCCCATCAGTTCTTTTGATGAGGCAAACCAGTAAGCAGTAACCGCAGTAATGGCCAGGGCCAGTGTCATCCATAAAAACACATTCGCCATGAAGGTTCTTGCAACCGGTAAGGCCTGTGTTGATTTGTATTCCTGTTCAATGATGTTGAATCCTCTGATATTCTGATCCATTTTAGTATGTTTTAAAATTAATAGTTTCAGATTAATGTAATTTCGTTCCGATCAGATGCAGAAATTCGGCACGGGTTTTTTCCCGTTCGAAAGCGCCGATAAAGTCGGATGTCGTTGTGACAGAGTTTTGCTTTTGAATTCCGCGCATCGACATACACAAATGTTGTGCCTCAATTACGACTGCCACGCCAAGGGGTTTCAGCGTTGTATTGATGGCGTCCTTGATCTGTGAAGTCAGGCGCTCCTGGACCTGCAAACGGCGTGCATAGATCTCGACGACCCTTGCCAGCTTGCTCAGCCCGGTGATATATTTGTCGGGGATATAAGCCACATGCGCTTTCCCGATAAACGGGATCATATGGTGCTCACACAGTGAATAAATTTCTATGTCTTTTACGATCACCATTTCCCGGTAATCTTCCCGGAATTTGGCAGAAGACAGGATCTCGACAGGATCCAGATCATAGCCCTGCGTCAGGAATTGAATGGCTTTGGCAACCCTCATCGGCGTTTTCTGAAGCCCTTCACGATCAGGGTTTTCCCCGATCAAGCGCAGGATCTCTTTGTAATGAAAACTGAGCTGCTCCAGTGTCGCGGCATCATACTCTTCAACTCTCTCGTAATTCATATTCTTTTCGTTCATAGTATTCGTGAGTTTCTGAACAAGTAAACGTTTTACTCTCCAAAATATTCTGCCATATTGTTCTCTGTTTCTTCAACCTTGATGCAATACAGGGTGGCTCCCAAACCTGAAATTTCTCCTTCCAGTTCCTGCCAGATCGAGATCGCCAGGTTCTCTGTAGAGGCCAGTTTCCCTTTCATAAAAGCTACTTCCAGATTGATGTTCCTGTGATCCAACGGTAAAATGACCTTCTCATTGATGATGCGGCTCAACTCCTTCAGGTTAGTCACAAACCCTGTTTTCTCACTGATTTCCCCTTTCACGGTAACATGCAGGGTGTAATTGTGCCCATGCCAGTTGGGGTTAGAACATTTCCCGAAAACTTTCAGGTTTTGTTCGTCTGAATACTCCGGTCTGAATAGGCGGTGAGCCGCATTAAACCTTTCTTTTCGTGTGATAAAAACCATGCTCATAAGGGAGTGCAAAGGTAGTAATTATTTTTTCTTTTTAAACCAGTAAAAACGGGTACCTACCCAAAACCGCAATTGGGCAATGTCATAATAAAAGGTGGAATTTCCGATCCACCCCGGGATTTGATCAAACCCCGAAACAATCCCTGCTCCGATGTACCATGTGTCTGCATTATATCCCAGTGCAGCCCTCCAGGAAAGGGTGAAGGTGAAGTTTGCAGATGAATAGATTGCCTGGTCGGCCTCATAGTGATAATTCTGCCATAGAACTCCTGGAAATATAGCCGCATTCACATAAGCTTTTTTAAAAAGAACCAGAGTATAATTATAACCAGGTGCCAACCCGAGCGAATAAAATTCACCTCCCCGGAGAAGAAAATTATTTTTGATCCCATATGTGTTTATGATTTCGGCAGGGATAATACCATCTCCCGATGACAAATTGTAGGATAAAAATGTTGGCCGGATAATAAAACTGCCTGCACTCTTTTTTTGGCGCTCATTCTGGATAAATGCCGAACGGATCGAAAACCGTTCATGATTAAGGATCCAATAACCGATGAACCCGAGTGCAAAAATCCGCATATCTGGGATTTTGTAAAAATTCCCCTGCGGATCTTTGAGGTTCCGTATATAAAAACCCCTCAAATCCTGGAGATACAGCTCAGCAGCCACGGACCTTCCGTATGCATTTACCCGCAGATCCAGAACATACGTATTTCCATATTTGGTCGTACTCCTTCTGAATATCGAATTTCCCAATGATAATCCAAGTCCGAACCATTTGTAAAAACCCGCAATACCAATCCTTCCGGCGACATTCGGGGTATAAATAAGCTCTTCCGAGATTCCGGGGTGCACTGCAAATGAGGCATCCTGGTATAACAGGAAAACCCGCGCCGTAAGCAGTTTTTTATAATCGGCAATATAGGCAGAATCGATTCCGGGTAAATTGTCATCCTCTGGCCTTGCCTGCTGGGCAATAACACCGTTACCGATCCAGGGAATAAAGAAAATCGGGAGAAACAGGTACTTCTTCCTGAAGTTATAAAATACGATTCTCAATCAGGAACTTATTACTGTGATGATTTAAAATATGATACCAGGTTAACCACTTCGAAAATCATGTAACAAAGATACAGGATAAAGAAGGAGATCACAAATGCCGCAGCATCCTGCCTGTTATGCAATAAATAGAAAAAGATCACACCGATGAATAGGAACAATTTCACCAAGGTGACGAGAAGGTAGGAATTGATGAACCGGATGAATTTCGTGTTTGCCGAACGGAGAATAAAATAATAACCGGCAAGTGTTACAGCAATAAAAAATACAAATAACCAGGGAAGAGTAGGCGTGATATACCGTGATGGTGATAGGAATCCGATACCTGTTGCCAATAATCCAAGAACGATTGAAAATACCAGGATTCGGCGGAGGAAGGTAAGATAACCGGAAGATGTATTCCAATGCATTGCAAAGAAAATTACGAATTATGAATTACGAATGAACCCTGTGGAAGAATCATGAAGCGTTGATTATGTTTATTTACATTTTTCCGAGGAAATTGCGTGTTACCGAATAAATGGAGATAATCACGGAAAGTAGTGAGAGAATGATGATCAGGAGCGGCCCGGTATGCAACCATTGGTCCAGTTTGTAGCCGCCAAAAACCCCGACCAGGATNNGGCGGAGGAACATTTACTTTTATCCCTGTACCTTCCATGATGCAGTTTCCCGAAAATTTGGCGCCCGGTTCAATCGACAGTTTGTTGGTCGTGATATCTCCTCTATACCTGGCTGTTTCTTTCAGGGTCAGAAGTTCCGCAACTTTTACGTTAGCTTTTACTTCTCCCGAAAAATCTGCATTCTGGCAGATGATCTCACCTTCAATGCTGCCCGTGGGACCAACCACGACCTTGCCCTTGCAGTTGATGGTGCCAATGAAGGTGCCGTCGAGCCTGAAATCCCCGTCGAGCTTGATCTCGCCCTTCACCATGGTGCCTGAACTCAGCAGGTTGATCGAAGGAACTTCTACTTCTTTATTTTTCACCATAACATCAAAATATTATCGAAAAACAATGAATTTAAAGACAATCCAAAGATAAATGAAAAAACCTAACAATCAAGAAAAATATTGATC
>PLMO01000180.1 GCA_003142515.1 Bacteroidales bacterium | reverse complement strand
CTTTTACGGATGCCGAAGTTGTTTTCCTCAACTTTCCTTTGTGCCCGTTCTATTGATTTTGTGATCATGGAATGCTGGATGACTTCTCCTTCCTGTATTCCCATCCGGTCCATGATCTTGGCAATCCGGTCGGAACCGAACATTCGCATGAGGTCATCTTCGAGGCAGACAAAAAACTGTGAACTTCCCGGGTCGCCCTGGCGTCCTGCACGGCCACGCAACTGCCGGTCGACACGTCGTGACTCGTGACGTTCGGTGCCGATGATGGCAAGTCCGCCGGCCTCCACAACACCTTTACCCAGCTTGATATCGGTTCCACGGCCGGCCATATTGGTGGCAATGGTAACTGTACCTGCAATACCTGCTTCGAGCACGATCTCGGCTTCCTTCTGGTGCAGTTTTGCATTCAATACATTGTGTTTGATGTTCTGACGCTTGAGCATACGGCTCAGCAATTCGGAAGTTTCTACTGATGTCGTACCCACCAGGGAAGGCCTTCCAATGGAGATCAGGTGTTCGATCTCCTTGATGACCGCATTGAACTTTTCCCGTTTTGTCTTGTAAACCAGATCCTGGCGGTCATCGCGTACTACCGGTTTGTTGGTAGGTATGACTACGCAATCCAGCTTGTAAATATCCCAGAACTCTCCTGCTTCCGTTTCGGCAGTCCCTGTCATCCCTGCCAGTTTCTTGTACATCCTGAAATAATTCTGCAGAGTGATAGTGGCATAGGTTTGGGTAGCGGCTTCCACCTTCACACTTTCCTTCGCTTCAAGGGCCTGGTGAAGGCCTTCAGAATACCTTCTTCCTTCAAGGATACGTCCGGTCTGTTCATCGACAATCTTGATTTTATTGTCCATGATAACGTATTCCACATCTTTCTCAAACAAAGCATATGCTTTAAGAAGCTGGTTTACGGTATGTACACGCTCCGATTTGATCGAATAATCGATCATCATCTGGTTCTTTTTTTCCAGTTTTTCGGATTCCAGCAGGTCCGAGTGCGCCAATTCGGCCAGTTCATTCCCGATATCGGGAAGGATATAGAATGTGGGATCATCATACGATTCGGTCAGGAGGTCGATCCCTTTGTCGGTCAGTTCGATGGTATTGTTTTTTTCATCGATCACGAAGTACAGTTCATCATCGATGATATGCATGTTCTTGGATTGTTCCTGCATGAAGAAATTCTCAGTTTTCAGGAGGAGTGCCTTTATGCCGGGTTCACTGAGGAATTTGATCAGCGCCTTGTTTTTCGGAAGTCCGTGGTGCGAACGAAGTACCTGTTCGCCCGCTTTCTTCATGCTCTCGTTGTTGTTCTCATCCTCGCTCAGCGATTTTGCTTCGGAAAGCATTTTTGTTACGAGGTTTTTTTGCGCATTGTATAATTTTACCACGTTGGGTTTCAGCTCCTCAAAAGCTTGGTTTTCCCCTTTCGGAGTTGGGCCTGAGATAATAAGCGGCGTCCTCGCATCATCGATCAGAACGGAGTCAACCTCATCAACGATTGTATAATTGTGTACCCGCTGCACCATCTCCTCCGGGTTACTGGTCATATTGTCGCGGAGATAATCAAAGCCGAATTCATTGTTTGTTCCGAAGGTGATATCGGCATTATAAGCATTCCGGCGTGCATCCGAATTCGGTTCATGCTTGTCGATGCAATCCACTTTCAGCCCATGAAACTCATAGAGGACACCCATCCATTCCGAGTCGCGTTTTGCAAGGTAATCGTTTACCGTTACGATATGGACCCCTTTTCCAGGAAGTGCATTCAGATAAACCGGAAGTGTCGCCACAAGGGTTTTTCCTTCACCGGTAGCCATTTCTGAGATCTTACCCTGATGAAGCACCACCCCGCCGATCAACTGGACATCATAGTGAATCATATCCCAACGGATCATATTTCCACCGGCCAGCCAGCTGGTCTTGTACCTTGCCTTATCCCCCTCGATCACAACATTGGCTTTCACGGCAGCAAAGTCGCGGTCCATTTGGGTAGCAGTGACTTCAACATAGTCATTCTCCACAAATCTCCTCGCCGTATCTTTCATCACGGCAAAGACTTCGGGAAGGATCTCGTTCAGTACTTCCTGGGTCAGTTCATAACTTTCCTTTTCAAGCTTATCAAGCTGTAAGTACAGTTTTTCTTTTTCGTCAATCTCGATCTCTTCGGAATTTAGCTGTCCCTTAAGTTCTTCAATCTCTTTTTCTTTCTCTGAAATATGGCCGGCGATCTTTTGTTTAAACTGAACCGTTTTGTCCCTGAGTTCGTCGTTGCTGAGTTTCCTGATTTCCTCGTAGAATTCCAGGCTAGCGTCGACATAGGGCATGATCGCTTTTATATCTCTTTGAGATTTGTTTCCCAGGAATTTTTTAAATAAATCCATCATATCATAATCGATAAATCAACAAATGCTTAGCAAAAGTAAGCATAATCCCGTGACAAGCCTTTTCAGACATTGAAATTTAAGGGTTTAAAAGTTTCTCCAACGACGATTCAAGTCCGCTGTCGGGCAGGTCAGCCGGGTATTTCACGATCCTTCCCTGGTTGTCGATCAGCACAAACAAGGGAAACGAACGCACATTATAGTCTCGAAGCAATCCGATCTCATCGCCCAGGTGGAGAAAGGTCCAGGTAAAATCTTTTTTAAGGTTAAGAAAAAAAAGCATCTTCATGAATTCCTTATCGGCAGAGATACTGACGAAAGCCATGCGGTCGTGATACTTATCATATAGTGGCTTCAGCAACTCCATCTCTCTGAGGCACGACTGGCAATAGGTAGTCCAGAAGCCAAGCAGGACAGGTTTTCCTTTGAGATCACTGAGGGAAACTTGTCTCTGGTTCCGGTCCTGGAGCGTGAACCCGGGAGCCGCACTGCCATGCCTGAGCCTTGTAAGGTATTTTAACAGATCTTCAGCGATTATTTTGTTCTCAGTGAATTTACTGTCCTTTGCAATTATAGCCAGCGTGTTTTGAATGCTCTCCTGCTTATACAACGGATCGTCATACATTTCCATCAGGTTCCTGAGCAACACCAGTTCGCGCAATTGTGGTTTTCGTAGCAACGTATCCGCCTCCAAGGCTTTCATCAGGGCCGGGTAACTATTGGATCCATTCAGCATCCCGGAATAATTCAGGAATTTCAATGGCCGTGAAGTTGTCGTAATGTATTTCGAAAAGAATTCCCTGAAGAAATCCATATACTCGACATTATCATATAGGATGGGAGAATCGGAGAAATATTTTTTTACCATCGGGGATTTCCCCATCACATTGGCCAACTGTTCGATTGATGCAATCTTGTATTTTACATAGTCGATGAAATAGGTCTTCTTTACATCCGGGAATTTTCGCACCATCCTGACCCTGAAGGTATCCAGCCGTGCTTTGTCCTTATCCCGGTAGAGATAGTTGAAATTATCCAGTACAAACTTGTTGTATTCGGTATTAAATGCCTGGATCAATGTGTTCAGTTCATCGGGTTTGTTTCCCTGCAGTGTGATCTCAAGACTCTGCGACTCTTCAAAAGGGGTTACCTCCTGGATCTCATTATAATTCAATGGGGCAATCGATACGTTATACAACCTACCGGGTTCAAGAAACAGCTCCCCACGGTGAAAATCGATGTTCAGGAAAGCGGAAAAGGTCTTATCGGTATTCAGGGAAAGGGTAAAAGAAGCTGTGGAATCAACGGTAGCCTGTGCGAGCGTCTTCTCCAACCCGGTAATCAGGTCGGAAGAGGTGATCACCTCAATTTTCTTGCCTTCTGCTCCAGGCGCCGTACCGGTGATCTTCGTATTCTGGGCAACGGGGAGGAAAGGGAAAAAAAAGAGGATGAACGGCAGGAAGGTTTTCATTCAGATATGTTTAGTGATTTGATGCTGGATGCTGNNTTTATAAACTTTACGAACTTTATGAACTTTACGAACTTTATGAACTTTACGAACTGGAACCTGACTTTATAAACTTTATAAACTTTACGAACTAACCGTTCTGTGGATTTCCCCTGAAATTTTTTGCGGCACGAATTTGCTGACATCACCGCCGTTGCGGAGGATATCCCTGACCACTGATGAACTGAGTGCAGCATATTCCGGTGCGCTCAGAAAAAATACCGTTTCGATTGCCGGTGAAATGGCTTTGTTCATCAGCCCTATGGTCCGTTCAAACTCAAAATCGGCCGATGTCCTCAAGCCACGCAGGATATATCCTGCATTCATCCTCATGCAAAAATCGACCGTCAGACCTGAATATTTTACAATCCTGACTTTCGGTTCATCACCAAAAACTAATTCCAGCCATTTTGACCGGTTTGCCAGTGGAAAATACGATTTTTTTTCAGGATTATCACCGAGGGCTACGATGATTTCATCAAAAACAGGAAGTGCCCTGCGGATGATTGATTCATGGCCCCGGGTTATGGGATCGAAGGATCCCGGGAAAACGGCGATCTTTTTCATCAGAAATACATTTCACAGACAAACTTACGGAAAAATAATCGTTATTCAATAATCTTCTCTTTACAAGATATCACTCATCACTTATTTCTCACCTCTAACCAATTTGACTTATCTTTACAATATGAAAATAACCCTATTCGGCGCAGCCGGCGATGTGACCGGTTCAGCCTATTATGTAGAAACCGATTCAGCAAAGGTTCTCGTTGATTTTGGCGTATTCCAGGGAGGAAGGCAGGCAGAGATCCGGAACCTTAAACTTCCTCCCATAAATATCAATCAATTGGATGGCGTCATTTTAACGCACGCTCACCTTGATCATACGGGACGATTGCCATTGCTCGTAAAAAACGGGTACCTTAAACCGGTATTTTCCACTCCGGCTACGGTTGAGATGTCAGCCCTGATCCTCCACGATTCAGCCAAAGTCAAAAAGATGGACATGGATCGTGTAAACCGGAAGCGGTCGAGGGCCGGACAATCGCATATTGAGCCCATGTATTCATCGGAAGATGTGGATCACGTGCTGAAGCTGTTTAAACCAATTCCTTACAATGTACCCGTTGAAGTTGCACCGGGAATATTCATCCGGGCGGTTGAAGCCGGGCATATCCTGGGATCTGCCAGCATCGAACTGACAGCCGTTGAACAAGGAAAGAAAAAAGTTGTTGTTTTTTCCGGCGACCTCGGGCCACTGGGTATGGCCATCCTCAAAGACCCGGCTCCTCTCCCCTATGCCGATCTGGTTTTTCTTGAATCCACTTATGGCGACAGGGACCACCGGTCGCTGAAGGACACCCTCCTGGAAGGCGAAGCGATAATCCGCCAGGCTGTTAAGGACAAAGGAAAGATTTTGATCCCTTCCTTTGCCGTTGGCCGGACGCAACAGCTGCTGTATTACCTTGCTGCGGCTTTTCATCGTGGCGATGTTCCAAAGTTTCCNNCTGGCAAAATCAGGTGAGTTAAAAACCGATCTGAGCCACGTAAATATTTCGACGACCCCGGAAGAATCAAAAGCCCTCAATGATGTGGAAGGCCCGATGATGATCATTGCCGGGGCAGGGATGTGCAATGCCGGAAGGATACTGCATCATCTCAGGCATAACCTCTGGATGCCGGAGACATCGGTCATCATTGTTGGGTACCAGGCAGAAGGTACGCTGGGAAGGCAGCTTGTGGATGGTGCCAAAACCGTCAGGATCTTCGGAGAAACAATTTCAGTAAAAGCCCAGGTTCATCTCCTGGGCGGATTGAGCGCACATGCAGGGCAATCCGAGCTGCTTCGCTGGTTTGATGTTGTTGCAGGATCAAAACCCAAGATCGTGCTGTCACACGGGGAAGATAAAGGACGGAAACCTCTTGCGGATCTCATCTCCATACGGTATGGGTTATCCCCTGTTTTGCCTGAATACGGAGAAGTGATCGAACTTTGATCCACTACAACCTGCTTGATTGATAACTCATACTACATCTTTATCATAAAAAACTTACATGAAAAAATTAACCTTTACCGGAATTATTCTCTTACTGGTATTTTTTTCGTCCTGCTGTCATGAAAAGGGCCGGAATCAGAACCAGGATCTGCTGGCATCCTGGAATGAAGGACCAGCCAAGAAAGAGATCATTGCTTTTGTGGAACGGATCACTGACAGCCTGAATGCTGATTATGTCAAACCTTCCGACAGAATTGCTGTATTTGATAATGACGGAACCCTGATGTGCGAAAAACCAAATTGGTTCCAGATGTATTTTATGGTCGACAGGGTGAGGAAACTGGCTGCTGATCATCCTGAATGGAAAACAAAACAACCCTGGAAAGCCATACTGGGGCATGACACAGCATACCTGGCAAACCTGTCTTACCGGGAAAATGACGAGATCTGTATCAGAACCCAGGCAGGACTTACCCAGGAAGAACTGACAAAGTTGTACAGCGATTTCTACATGACGGCAAAGCATTCCAGGTTCCATGCATTGTTCACCGACTTAACTTACCATCCGATGATGCAATTGCTGCATCTCCTGGAAATGAAAGGATTCAGGAATTATGTTGTTACGGGCAGTGGCATGGAATTCATCAGAAGTTTTAGCGAAAGAATCTATAAAATTCCCCCGGAACAGGTAGTCGGTACGCATTTCCAATATATATTTACCGATTCCATCACACCATCCGGGATAAGACTTAGCGCTACAAATTATACTGTTGTTGTAAAAGAAGAGAAACCCGAAAACATAGCATTGTTCATCGGGAAACGGCCTGTGATCGCTGTTGGCAATTCCAATGGGGATCTCCAGATGCTCGAATATACGGATGACCGCAAGGGTCCTTCCCTGCAAATACTTATTCATCATGATGATGCCCCACGGGAGTACCGCTATGATGATGGAGCCATGCAGGCCCTGCAGGTAGCGGCAAAACGGAAATGGACGGTTGTCAGCATGAAAAACGATTTCAAGGTCATCTTCCGCTAAGGAAACTCCTCCGTTTATTCGTGAGACTCAAATTTTTAGAACGAAGTGATAAAAAATTTGTTAGTCGAACAATCCCGCTGAAAGCGGAGGGTATAATACCTCCCGAGAACTCGGGACGGAATTTGGGTCTCCCGAGTACTCGGGACCCTGGGGTTCATACCCGTGATTAAATAAAATAATCCTTCCTTTTTTACCGATGTTTTTCGGCTTCTTACCGCCGGGTGGAAGCGGTCCATCGATTCGACAAAGGCTAAAATTCAGAAAAGAAGCAAAATTATTACATTTATATAATTGTTATTAAGCGCATTACAATTTTATTGAGCAATATTTTTGCTTTATTTCCGGGTTGTAACTTTCCATTTGTTGGGTCGTCTTATTATCAACAAAAAACAAAAAAACTGAAGACGATGAAAACAACAATCAACATAGCAGCAAAAAGGACCATTTTGATCTTTACCCTCTTCTTAGGTTTCCAGATCCAGCTTGTTATGGCAAAATCGCCTGAAAACAGCAGCCCTGCAAAAAACACGCTTGTACTTTCCACTTTGGCACCGGTTACACCGAAGGAAGCTACTTTTGATGATGTACTGCCGGAGAAAGCCCCGGTCATGGTCAGCCTTGCACCCATCATGCCAAAAGAAGCTACTTTTGATGATAATGACAGCTCCACTGAGATCAGCTCAGAACTTCTGAAGAAAATTGCACCCGTAACTCCATCAGAAGCTGATTTTAGTGATGTTTCACCGGAGACTGACAAGGATATCAGCATTGTAAAATTCCGTGCTCCTGTTGAAGCCAATTTCAGCGACTTTTGAATTCCTCCCTTATTTTTCAAACCTGATCAAAATGGTCCGCCTCTGGCGGACTTTTTTTTTTGTAACTTGCATCAAAATCAACTATTGTGAAAGAAACGATCCGAAGAACAAAAATTATTGCTACGATTGGCCCTGCAAGCAATTCGCCTGAAAAAATCCGGGAACTCATAAAGGCCGGAATGGATGTGGCAAGGCTGAATTTCTCGCATGGAAAACCCGAAGATCATGCGGCTGAAATTACCTGGCTTCGGGAAATCTCAGAAGAACTGAACACTCCGGTAACCATTTTGCAGGATCTCCAGGGCCCCAAAATCAGGGTCGGGCAGTTAACAGGTGGAAAGATAAAACTGGATACCGGTGACCATGTTTCCCTGGTTCCCGAAAAGATATATGCAGGACAATCAAATTTTATACCTGTGGATTATCCGGGCCTTGCCGAAGAAGCACAGACCGGGATGAAGGTATTACTGGCCGACGGTCTTCTTGAGTTGGAGGTTTCCCGCATTAACGGCGAAGAAGTAAAGTGCATCGTGAAGGACGGGGGAGTTCTGGAAAGCCGGAAAGGAGTTAATTTCCCGCAGCTGAATCTTCGATTACCTTCCCTTACCGAAAAAGACATACATGATCTCAGCTTCGGACTGGAACAGGATGTAGACTGGATCTCCCTTAGTTTTGTGCGTTCGGCGGAGGATATCATCTTTCTGAAAAAACTGATCGAAGAAAAAGGATTTAATAAGCCTGTAATTGCAAAGATCGAAAAACCGCAGGCAGTGGATCATCTCGAGGAGATCCTTGATGTATCGGATGGTTTGATGGTTGCCCGTGGCGACCTTGGTGTGGAGATGAACCCTGAACGGGTTCCGATGATCCAGAAAAAGATCATCGAGCTTTGCAACCGGAAAGGCAAGCCTGTGATCACGGCCACGCAGATGCTGGAAAGCATGATTCACGACCCACGACCTACCCGTGCGGAAGCAAGCGATGTGGCTAATGCGATCATTGATGGTACGGATGCAATCATGCTTTCCGGAGAAACGGCCATGGGTGAATTCCCGGTAAAAGCGGTGGAGATGATGAACCGGATCGCAAAAGATGTGGAAGCAAAAATTGAATTTAAAACTTACCCCCATAGCGACCGCAATGATGTTCTTGCCCTGAGCAAGGCAGTAAACGGAATTGAGAAAGCGATCGACTTGTCCGCGATTGTGGTCCTTACCACAAGCGGCCGGAGCGCCCGTTATGTTGCAGCAGAAAGGCCGAAAACCCCGGTCTTCGCACTCACTTCTCATTTACCGGTTTACCACATGCTGAATTTGCTGTGGGGTATCCGGCCGATCCTTACTCCTGAACATCCTTCGAAATTTGAAGATATCACGAAGTTCATCGAGACGGAACTTTCCGAAATGAAGCTGGCCTGCCCAGGGGAAAAGATCCTCGTACTGGGAGGGATTCCAGCGCATATCGAAGGAGGGACGAATTTTGTGAAGATACATCTTGTTAGCTAATGAACTGGCGAGATGGCGAGCTGATGAGCTGGTGAGTTGGCGAGCTGGCGAGTTGATAAAATAGCAAAGTAAAAAAAACTGTGACTCCGTGACTCTGTTACTCTGTGACTTTCAATTATCAATTATCCATTATCAATTAATAAGTAAGGTCCAGCATCATCCACTTACCGCTTAAGGCTCCTTCCAGCATATTTTGTTCAAGCATGTTCCAACCTACGAAGCCCGTAAAAATGCCATTGGGTGATTGCGCCGCAGTTGGGGCAAGGGGTGCGCCGGTGTCAGCATTATAACATTCATGCATGGAATGGTTTTGTTTAATGTCTTTCAGAAGAACCGGGACAAGCTTTTTTGCTATCTCGCCGGCTTGATCCGGATAATTATACCGGATGAGGGCAATGGTGTACATATAATTTGCATTGATCCAGATGGGCCCCTGCCAGTTGGAATAAGGAATGATGATGCAATCATTGTTATAGGAAGGATCCTGGG
>PLMO01000016.1 GCA_003142515.1 Bacteroidales bacterium | reverse complement strand
GATACAGAAGAGTTATATAGTAGTCTCGCGGAGTTAATCGCAAAGTTTCGCAGAAATGAATGAAAATGATCTTTCCTATTTGATTCGCGGGGCTGCCTTCAAAGTTCATTCAGCCCTCGGTCCCGGACTATTGGAATCGGTTTATGAAGTTGCTCTTTCCCATGAGCTAAAAAAAATTGGTCTTGAGGTCAGGAATCAGGTTGGAATTCCTTTCATATATGCAGAAATCAGGTTTGATATAGGATTTCGACTGGATATTATCGTCAACGATAAAGTGATTATTGAGATCAAATCGGTTGAAGCATTGCAGGATGTTCATCATAAACAGCTGCTGACTTATTTGAAGTTGACGAATAAGAAACTGGGACTTCTCATCAATTTCAATATCGTTTCTTTGAAATACGGTATTGTAAGAATAGTCAATAATCTTTAACATCCGCGAAACTTTGCGATTAACTCCGCGAAACTCTGCGAGAATGGATTAAAAGTTTCATCTTTGTTTCGGCTAAAAGTTCGACCCCGGCTTGATGTAATCGGTAATGTATGTGACACGCCTCTTTGTTTAGATGATTGTGTCGGGTTGGTTCCAGCACCTCAAAATAAGATTTCGCCCTTTCCGGCTCGGCAATTATTAAAATTGTTTGTACTTTTATCCTTCAGAATAAATCCGGATGTATGAATATCATCATAACAGGAGCAAGCAAGGGAATCGGGGCAGAGTTGGTCAAAACGCTTTGCAAACACAAAGGCAACCAGATCATCGCCCTTGCCAGGAGCGTGGATGGTCTTCGCCGGTTATCAGCCGAATGCCAGAAGATCAATCCTTCATGCAAGATCATGACCATCGAATTTGACCTTGTCCAATATGACTTTTACCCTTTTATCCTTCAGAAGATAGAGACCTATTTCCACCGCTGCGATATCCTCGTCAATAATGCAGGGAAACTTATCAACCGGTCATTCGACAAAATAGATCTGCAGGACTTTGATGATATTTATAATGTCAACATAAAAGGTTTGTTTTTTTTCACACAGTTGATCCTTCCGATAATGAATAAAGGGGGCCACATCGTAAATATCAGCAGTCTCGGGGGGATCACAGGAAGCAAAAAATATCCCGGATTATCTGCTTACAGTTCCAGTAAAGGTGCGGTTTCTGTTTTCACTGAAGCGCTTGCAGAAGAGTTAAAAGAATCGGAGATCAGTGTGAATTGCCTGGCACTTGGCGGCGTCCATACCGAGATGTTTGAAAAGGCCTTTCCCGGCGTTAGAGCCTTGCAGTCGCCTCCGCAAATGGCACAGTTTATCGCCGACTTTGCTGTTACCGGACATAGGTTTTTTAATGGGAAAGTGATACCCGTCTCACAGGTGTTGCCTTAGGTAACTGGCGAACTGGTGAACTGGCGAGCTGGTGATTTTTTCATTCTTCACTTTTTTTTTAATTACTCGCCAACTCGCCAACTCGCTAACTCGCTAACTCGCCAGCTATAAATAGTCAACCTTCCCATCTTTAGTTGAAACATTAAATGGTTGGATGGCACGATTGTAAATTCCATGTACATACGCGATGGCCATTCCATAGTTTGTCACCGGGATCCCGGCATCGATAGCAGGTTTAAGACGGCTTATCAGCTGTTTACGGGTGATCATACAACTCCCGCACTGGATTACCATAGCATATTCTTTCATCTCCCCCGGGATCCGGTCAAGCCCGGCTACGACCGTAAACTCCAGTTTCTTACCGGTAAAGCTGCTCAACCAGCGCGGAATTTTAATCCGTCCGATATCGTCGCAGGAAACATGATGGGAACAGGACTCCAGGATGAGAACATGATCTCCGTCTTTCAGTTTTGAAATAAAAGGCGTTCCTTTAATATAATTAGCAAAATCCCCTTTCTGCCGAGCCAGTACAATACTGAAGCTGGTCAGCGGGATATTCCGCGGAACAGCGGCATCGGCTTTGGGAAACACCTGGCTGTCGGTAATCACCAGGGCAGGCTTGGGATCCATTTTCCGGAGATAGGCATCTACTTCCCGTTCTTTGCAAATGACAACCACCCCATCATTATCCAATACATCCCGGATCACCTGTACCTGAGGCAGGATCATTCTTCCCTCGGGGGCTTCAATATCGATCGGCGTGATCAGGAGTACAACATCCCCGTATGAGATCAGGTCGCCCAGCAGCGGTTTTTTCAGGTAGGCTGATTCGGGCATGGCTTCCTGCACTGCCTGGATCACTTCTTCAAGGTTCGTGGGATACTTTGCACTAAACTCGATCACCGGCACCGAATAGCGGTCATGGATCACTTTCAGGAGCTCTTTTTCTGCCGGTTGCAGATCGGATTTGTTGTGAATGACAAGGAATGGTAAATCGTTTTTCCGGAAATCAGCGATAAGGCCCTTTTCGGGTTCATCAAAAAGATTTCCAGAGATCACAAGAATGGCGAGATCAATGAGCTTCAGCATGTCCCTGGAACGGAGGATGCGTTTCTGCCCGAGTTCCCCGCTGTCATCAATGCCGGCGGTATCGATCATCACGGCAGGACCGATCCCTGCAATCTCGATGGATTTCTTTACAGGATCCGTCGTTGTTCCGGCAACATCCGAAACGATAGCGGTATCCTGCCCGGTAAAAGCATTGATCAGGGAACTTTTTCCATTGTTCCTCCGTCCGAAAATTCCTATATGTGGTTTTAAATCCCGACCCTTTACCATAGAATATGTTTCCCCCTAGAATAATGTCACCCCTACGGGGTTCAAATGTAATTTTTATCTCTCTCCTAGAATAATGTCACCCCTACGGGGTTTTCCATCGTCCATTCTCCATCCTCCATCCTCTACTCACCATTCATCAGATCTTCCAGCGTGTACCCAAGTTTCAGCAGGTTCTCCGGTTTCAGAAGGGTTTTCAGTTTTTTATTACTGATCATTTTCAGTTCTTCATTTGCAGCAAAAATATCCAATCCTTTTGACTTCATGGTTTTTGCCAGTTCCGAAGCCTTGTTGTAACCGATAAACGGTACCAGCGCCGTGGTAATAGCAGGACTCCTGTATAGTTTTTCTTCCCCGGTTGCTGTGTTGATCTTTATTCCTTCGAAAAGATTTGTTTTAAGGGTCCGGTCGGCGGCAATAAGCAGTTTCAGACTTTCAATCAGAGAACATCCGATGACCGGAAGATAGGCATTCAGTTCCAGGCATCCCTGCGAACAAAGTGAAGTTATCAGTTGGTCGTTGGCATAGATACGGTGAACTGCGCTGATCACGAATTCGGGGATTACCGGGTTGATCTTGCCGGGCATAATGGAACTGCCAGCCTGTTTCTGTGGCAGGTCTATCTCTTTGTTACCGGCAAAGTCGGAAGCCAATAAACGCAGATCGGAAACCATCTTCTCAAGATTGACAGCATGTGCTTTAAGTGTTGCATGAATTTCAACCCAGGAATCCAGGCTGGAAGTCGCATCTGCCATGTTTTCACTGCGTGCAACAGGCAATCCTGTCAGTTTCTGAAGATAACCGATGGCTTCCATGATGAAGAACCGGGGAATGGCGAGTCCGGTGCCTATTGCCCCGCCTCCGAGGTTGACGAGTTTGATGCGTTCAAAACATTTGGAAACGCGCCACCAATCACGTGACAACGCTTCACTGTACGTACTGAATAATTTTCCAAAGGAGGAAGGAACGGCTTCCTGCATCTGGGTATAACCGATCCTCAGGTTATTGCGGTGGGCATTTTCCTGCTCTTCAACTTTTCCCCGCATTTCATTTATTGCAGACTCGAGTTCCGACAGTAATTTCATCACTGCGATCTTTAAAGCCGTTGGGATCACATCATTGGTCGACTGAAAAACATTGGCATGTTCCACAGGATCGATGAGGTGATAACTACCCGGCTTGTGGCCGAGTTTAATCAAGGATGCATTGGCGATGATCTCATTGATGTTCATGTTGATGCTGGTGCCTGCGCCACCGGAAATTGCAGGCACAATGAACTGATCAAAATGTTCTCCCTCCGAAATTTCCTTTGCCGTTTCAACCAGGACAAACAGGAACTCATTTGAAATCATACGAAAAGGAAGTTCCTTCCCGGGATATTTTGCTGCGATTGCGTTAGAATAAGCAAGGCAGGTTTCATAGCATGCCTGTTTTACCAATCCGACAGATTTATACCATTCGATGGGAAAAACTGTCTGGTCGGGAAAATTTTCCCGTGCCCTCAAAGCATGAATGCCATATAGCGCATCTTCCGGGATATTCCTGCTTCCAACCAGATCATTTTCAATCCGAAAACTTGTCATAACTATTTCTGGGTAACAGATTTTTTGTAATTTTACGAATTCTTTTTACAAAACGGGCATATTGAAAAGAATATTTTACTTTCTTTTCTTTTTGTGTATCACCAGCCAGGTTCGTGCACAGATCGATAATAATTTCTGGTTTGTGGCGCCGGAGGTTTCTTCAAACCATGGAGACCGGCCGATTAAAATGCGGATCTCCACCATGGCCGATACTGCCAACATCTTGTTACGGATGCCGGCCAGTCTTTCATTTGAGCCCATCACGCAAAAAATAAATCCAAACTCAAGCTTCACTATTGATCTTACCCCCTGGATCGACAGCATCGAAAACAAACCCGCCAACAAGGTCCTCAACTATGGGTTGCTGTTGACTTCTGACAAAAACATAACTGCCTATTATGAAGTGTTTGATATCAACAATCCTGCAGTATCATCTTTAAAAGGCAAAAATGCATTGGGCACGGAGTTTTACATTTCAGGACAGACTGATTACCCCAACCAGACCAATGATGGCAGCGAGGCTTTTGATATTGTGGCAACGGAAGATAACACCCATGTCATGATCACTCCCAGTCTTAACATTATCGGCCATATTAAGGGCGTTACCTTTGAGGTTATATTGAATAAAGGACAGACCTATTCGGCAAGGACACTTGATATTACGGCTTCTGCTTCTCTTGCAGGATCGCATGTGGTGTCGGATAAGCCCATTGCCATTACAATTATGGATGATTCCATAATTACCGGCGGGTGGGATGAGATTGCGGATCAAACTATTCCGATAAACCTGCTTGGATGGGATTATATTGTTATCAAGGGCTATGCTGACAATGTCGTTGGGAACAACGATGAGCATGTTTACATACTCGCCATAAAGGATAACACGGATATTTTCCTTGACGGAAGTACGGTACCTGCCACTACGTTGAATACCGGTATCCAGTATGATTATTCCATCCCTACTGCGAACAACACAGTCAGGATCAAGGCCACCAACCCTGTATATGTTTACCATTTATCGGGTCATCCAGGTGAAGCCGGATCTGCCATCATCCCGCAGGATTCCTGCACAGGGTCGCGTCAGGTCGGCTTTACCCGTAGCACAGCCTGGCAGTTTGCACTCCTTATCCTGACACGAAACGGAAACCAGGGATCCTTTCTTATGAACGGGGATAATAGTATTATCCTGGCCTCTGATTTCAATGTGGTGCCTGGTACCGGGAATGCATGGGTTTATTACCGGAAAAACAATATACCGGTAGGCCAGGTTCCCGTGGGAGCCAACCAGATCACCAATACATCGGGAAAATTTCACCTGGGCATTCTCAATATGATTGATAATGGCGGCAGTTCTGAGTATGGATATTTTTCCGATTTCAGCAGCCTTTATTTGGGCGCTGATAGATCGATTTGCCCCGGTGATAGTCTCACCCTCGACGGAGGACTCGACCGGTCATCCTATGAATGGAAAAAACTGATCACAGGAACATGGGTGATAATTGATACGAGCCGTTTTCTCGTTGTTCATGACTCCGGTTATTATGCCGTGATGACCAACGGGGATTTTTGCGAATTGCGTGATACCATTCATATCGGCCTTTATCCAAGTGCGAATGTAAACCTTGGACCGGATACCACATTGTGCGAAGGTGCTTCCATCACCCTTGACCCTGGTCCTTTCGTAAGTTACCACTGGCAGAACGGGTTCATCGGCAGGTTGTTTACAACAAGCTTGGCAGGGCTTTACTGGGTGGAAGTCACCAACAACAATGGCTGCAAAGCCACTGACACTATTGTGATATCGGTGGATTCACTTCCGAAGACCAGCGGCGTAATAGCCGGCCTTTCACCGGTTTGCCAGGGACAGAATGGCGTAATCTATTCGGCAAATCCATTTCCGTTTGCAGCAACTTATTCCTGGACGCTCCCGTCCGGCGCTACCGGGGCCAGCACGACGAATTCGATCACGCTGAATTACGGTATTGCAGCATTGTCAGATACGATCCGCGTAAAGGGACACAACGCGTGTGGCTTCGGGCCCGAACTGAAGAAACCCATAACTGTTAATCCTTTGCCGGGCCCTGCAAACCCGATCACCGGGCCGGGCAGCATTTGCGCCGGGCAGGCAGGATCGGTATATTCCGTTTTGCCCATAATCAACGCGACAACCTATGTGTGGTCGTTTCCTGCAGGTATGACGATCGTTTCCGGAAACGGCACGAATTCCGTTACGGTAAATGCTTCACTGATGGCAGTTTCCGGGAATATTACCGTGATGGGAAATAATGCCTGCGGTAATGGTCCTTTCTCATCTTTTCCGCTGACAATAACTCCCCTGCCCATTCCAACGGTCAATGGCCCGGCGGCAGTTTGCCTGAATACAACCGGGATTTATTTCACTGAACCCGGAATGACCGGTTATACCTGGAGTGTTCCTGCCGGAGGAACGATCCAATCGGGAGCAGGGACTAACACGATCACCATCCTCTGGACCACGACCGGCTTGAAAACAATTTCTGTGAGCTACACAAATCTTCAGAATTGCACTGCCTCTTCCCCATCTACCTATAATATAAATGTCACTACGCTTCCGATACCTTCCCTCACAGGCCCTACGAATATCTGCAAGGGTATCCCGGTTACTTATAGCACGGATTTAGGGATGAGTAATTATTCCTGGTCGGTATCTGCCGGTGGAACCATCACTGCCGGCGGCACAGCTACAGATGCAACGATAACCATAACCTGGAACAATCCGGGAACAGAAACGGTGGGAGTAAATTACTCCGCAGGTACCGGATGCACCGCAGGCGCACCCACAGTTCTCACCATTACCGTTAAACCCAGTCCTGTGATAGCCAATGCAGGAAACTCCTCTGTTTGTTCGAATGGAACCACAAACATACTCCTTCAATCCAACCCTGCAGGATCAGTTTATTCATGGACCGCTTCCGGCAGCTCCCCGAATGTAAGCGGTTTCAGCGCTTCATCCGGGCCGGTCATTATACAGACACTCCATAACACCGGATTCACAACGGAAACTGTTACTTATACCGTAACACCGACACTGAATGGTTGCATCGGATCTCCCTCTGATTTTCATGTATCCGTATTCCCGGTGCCGGATGTTTTTTTCACTCCGAACGGTCAAACCATCTGTTCCGGAGGTTCCACGAGCATTACATTGAATTCACATGTTACAGGTGCATCCTATTCCTGGACTGCTTCGGGAAGTTCAGGCAATGTTAACGGGTTTGGCCCGGGGAACGGCTTATCGATCGCCCAGGTTATTAACAATACCGGGAACAATATTGAATCGGTGATCTATGTTGTTATACCTTCCGCTAATCTTTGCCCGGGTACACCGAATACGGTTACGGTTATGGTTAATCCGCTTCCCCCGGTGACCTTTACTCCCTGCAATGACCCGGTCACGACAACTGATGCAGCTCCTTTCGTGATGAAGGGCGGGATTCCCCTGGGAGGAACCTATTCAGGAGCAGGTATTGTTTCGGGCATTTTCTATCCCANNATATCCTGACCGACCCCAGGGACACCCATGTTTACCCTACTGTCAGACTGGGGACACAATGCTGGATGGCTGCCAACCTGGATTACGGATCGGGGATCCCTTCGACGCAATTCCCTATGGATAACTGTACGCCCGAAAAATATTGTTTTAATGATACTCCTTCAAACTGTTCGTCTTATGGCGGGCTTTATACCTGGGATGAAATGATGCAGTATGAAGATATCCCGGCCATCCAGGGACTCTGTCCCCCGGGATGGCATGTACCGGATGAAAATGAATGGAATGCACTGTTCAACNNCATGGGGAATGGATAATTTCGCTACCCTCATATGGTCATCTTCTTCATATGGGCCGGATAAAGCCTGGGCTCACGGCATGAATTCCTTTAACCCCAGCGTTTCTTTTTATCCTGCCTCAAAGTCGAATGCATTCGTTGTTCGATGTGTTAAAGATTAACAGACAACCTTTTCGTTCCATTGTGGTCTATTTTATAATTACGGAATAAGCACTGCAGGTATCAGGTTTTGAGATGTAATCATAATTTGCAGTTTTGGCAAAAAATGTAGTATCTTTATGCGTTTTTACAGACAACTATATATATCAACATATGCTTTCCTTTCCTTAAGAAAAGGATTTATTCCCTGATTATGATGATATAAACCAAAATAGTTAAAATGAAAAAACCTGACAGTAAGAGCTTCCGGCTCTCTGTACTCTATATTATCTTCGTAATTCTCCTCTACTTCTGTTACGCCGGCAGCGCTAAGGCACAAGACACGGCATGTTCTCAACCGCCGACTCCGGAATTTTGGCCATCGCTTATTCCACTTACTCCCATTGAAGGAGAACCTGATAGTCCGGAATCAACTTCTTCTACTGCATGCAGTAATTCCGATTTTTCATTGGGAAATTTTACTAATTGGTCGGGATGTTCAGGAAAGTGGTGTGATTTAATCCCGCCACCTCCAGGACAGAATACTACCCGCTGTACTTATCCGAATATTCCTTACATACCACCCTGTAATAACCCTGGTCAGCCATGGTACAACGTACCCACGGGAGGGCATTTCTCTATTCAAAACCCCGGGACAGACCCCACAATCACAGCCTTGCAAAAAGTTTTTCCCGGGGAAACGCATTCAGCGTTGGTCGGTAACCGGGTAACGTGGCCGAACATTAGTGGAGGAGGATATGTAGATGAATTGAAGTATACTATAACGTATGATACCAACAACAGCTTTTTTATATACAGGTGCGCGGTTGTACTGTCCAGTATTTATAATGCAACCCACAATACAGCAGAAAAACGACCCAGGTTCACATTTGCAATCAAGGATCACGCCAGCGGAGCGGTCATTGATTCGACTTGCGGTTTTTACGACCTCTGGCCAGCAGATGGAATAACTACATGGGATTCCGTTTATGTTGGGACTGGTGGCAACGCTCAGTGGTGGGATTGGAAAGACTGGAGCACGATCGGCGTTGACCTGAAAACGTTGCCGGGCCTTACCAATGGGCAATTGCTGGATATCGACTTTAACGTCCACGGTTGCGCCTTCACGGCTCATACAGGTTATGCCTATGTCTCCTCTTTCTGCGGTTCGATGACCATCCAGGTGGCCGGATGTGAAGGATCAGGATCAGTAACCATGACCGGCCCTCCGGGTTTTGTTTCATATGTATGGCAGGGGCCTTATTGCCCGTTATGCCCTCCAAATCCTCCTACTTATCCCGGTAATCCCGTCACCATTACTGCAGCACAGGGCGCCGTCACAGGAAATGTCTTCACTTTGACCGTGACTGCCTTAAATGGCTGTGTGGTTTCAAATGTTCAACAGATCATCGCTTTTACTAATGTTGTTGCTGCTTTTACACATGGCAATGCATGCGCAGGCCTTGGAATGCAATTCACCGACCAGAGTACCTGCAGCCAGAACCAGATTACTGCCTGGGACTGGAACTTTGGTGACGGCTCACCCATTAACCATCAAAAAAATCCTGTTCATCCTTTTGCTTTAGCAAACACTTATACTGTAACGCTTATAGCCTATTCCTCGGATGGTTGTTCAGATACAACCACCGGTCAGGTTACAGTTTTTCCATTGCCAACTCCCTCCTTTACCACTGGAGCAAACTCAGTATGTCTTAATATTCCGGGTAAAGTGTATATTACCCAACCCAATGAATTAAATTACATCTGGACCATCCCTCCGCAGGCAACTGTAACAGCCGGTGGAACCACCAATGATAACAGTGTCACCCTCACCTGGCACACAGTCGGAACTTATTCCATCGGCATTAATTATTCCGACCCAATCACACTTTGTACTGCTGTCAGCCCTACTACTTATACAGTTACGGTGAATCCTTTGCCGGTCCCTGCCATTGGCGGCCCGTTGGCATCTTGTGCCGGATCTATCGGAAATATTTATACCACCCTGCCGGGAATGACCAATTATCAATGGAACATTTCTGCAGGCGGAAACATCACTGCAGGCGGATCAATAACTGATAATACGGTTACTGTTACCTGGAATACCCCGGGACCTCAAACGGTAAGCCTCAACTACACCGATGCAAATACCTGCACAGCCCTCGCACCCACCGTTTACCAGGTTACGGTTAACGCTCTTCCCATTCCTGTGATTTCAGGAGCTGCCGGCATGTGCCTGAACACGACCGGGACCTATACAACTGCAGCAGGAATGACCGGTTACACATGGACGGTTTCTGCCGGAGGCACGATTACATCCGGTAGCGGAACAAACAGCATCACGGTTCTCTGGATTGCAAACGGCCTGCAGACTATTACACTCAATTATACGGATGCCAACGGATGCACTGCTGCCACAGCTTCCACCTTTAATGTTACCGTGAATACCCTGCCGGTTCCCAATCTCAACGGTCTTTCCAGTGTCTGTACAGGATCTACCACCACATATACTTCCGATCCGGGAATGAACAATTATTCCTGGACCGTTTCGGCCGGAGGTACAATCACTGCCGGTGGAGGTTCCACCGATGCTTTCGTCACGGTTTTATGGAACACTGTGGGCGGGCAGACTGTCAGCGTGAATTATGTGAACGGAACCGTTTGTACGGCAGCCACACCAACTGTTAAAGATGTAACGGTGCATGCCTTACCCACACCGGCTATTTCCGGCACTAATGTACTTTGTGCAGGAACTTCCGGGGTGGTTTACAGTTCGCAGCCCGGGATGACGAATTACGTGTGGACCGTTTCAGCAGGTGGAACCATTACTTCCGGTGGTGGACCGGCCAATAATACTGCAACCGTTACATGGAATACATCCGGAGCTCAGACGGTATTTGTCAATTTCAATGATGCGAATGGTTGTACAGCATTAGCCCCGACCGTTTATCCTGTCACCGTTAATCCCTTGCCTGTGCCCGCTCTTGTCGGACCGGCTTCCGTTTGCCTGAACAGTACCGGCACCTATATCACTGATGCCGGCATGACAAATTACCTGTGGTCGGTTTCTGCAGGAGGAACCATCACCTCCGGCACCGGCACCAACAGCATCAATATTCTCTGGAGTACCATCGGTGCAAAGACCATTACGGTCAACTACCATGATGCAAACGGGTGTACTGCCGCTACACCATCTTCTTTGTCCGTAAACGTCAGTATTTTGCCGGTTCCGGCATTGAACGGATTGAACACAACCTGTTCGGGCACTTCCACAGTATATACTACCGATGCAGGAATGACCAATTACCAGTGGCTGATCTCTGCCGGGGGAACCATTACGGCAGGCGGAGGCACCGCCGACAATTCGGTCACCGTTACGTGGAATACAGTCGGGGCGCAGACCGTAAGTGTGAATTATACCATGGGAACAGGCTGCACTGCAACAAATCCAACGGTGCTGAATGTCAATGTGAAACCCAGGCCGGCAGTGACGAATGCTGCAAATTCCACGATTTGTTCCGGCGTTACCACCAGCATCTCATTGCTCGCATCACTTCCCGGGACCACCTTCACATGGACGGCTACAGGAAGCTCAGGAAATGTTCACGGATTCAGCAATTCCGGAGGACTGGTCATTTCACAGACCTTAGTTAATTCTGGATTTAATGTTGAAACTGTCGATTATGCTGTGACGCCAAGCCTGAACGGCTGCGATGGCACGATAGCACATTATATCGTTACCGTTGACCCGGTGGCCGATGCTTATTTTAATCCGAACGGGCAGACTCTCTGTTCGGGAGAAACCAGCAGCATCTCCATCTTTTCCCATGTTGCCGGCGCCACATTTACCTGGACCGCCATTGGGAGTTCAGGGAATATCAGCGGTTTTGGACCCGGAGCCACCTCTTCCATCGCCCAGACCCTGACCAACACCGGAACAGCACCTGGAACCGTAACCTATACCATTTCTCCTTCTTTCAACAATTGCCCGGGAACGCCGAATTCGGTGGTTGTCACGGTGAACCCCCTGCCCGGTGTGACGTACACCATTTGTAACGATGTGATCACCACCACGGCAGCACAGCCATTCAGACTCAAGGGAGGCTTGCCCCTTGGCGGCACCTATTCGGGAACCGGGGTAAACACAGGGATATTCTATCCTTCCATTGCCGGAATGGGGAATCAAACCATCACTTATTCTTATTCCAATACCTGGGGATGCGCTGCAAATGCTACACAGGTGATCTCCGTTATCAACCTTCCGGTGTTTCTGTGTGATAATACCATGACCGATATACGGGATAACCAGACATACACGACGGTGAAAATAGGCACCCAATGCTGGATGGCAGAGAACCTGAACTACGGAAATCTCATCGTCTCAACCCAGATGCAGCGCGACAATTGTATTTCCGAGAAATACTGCTTCAGCGACATCCCGGCGAATTGTACTTCTTATGGCGGATTATACCAATGGGATGAGCTGATGCAATATGATAATGCCGCTGCAGCGCAGGGTTTCTGTCCTCCCGGATGGCATGTGCCCACCGAAAATGAATGGAACACGTTGTTTAATTCTTATATCAGCAACGGCTTTGCAGGAGCTCCTTTGAAGTACACAGGTTATTCAGGGTTCAATGCCTTTCTGAGTGGNNATGCCTTCAACGTAAGGTGCATCAAGGACTAACTCATCCTGCCAACACTTTTTTATCTTCTTCAAACAACCTTTTTACAGATCGTTGTCTATTCTTATTACGAATATCTTTCCCAAAAAATCAGGGAAGAATTTTTTTGTGACTTCATTTATCTGCTTGTAAATAAAGGAAAAGAAAAGACCGTATGAAAATGACCCGATGTAATCCGGGCTATATCTTTTTTTAAGGTGCTGGATCAATTGAGAATTTTACCGCAGAGGCGCAGAGACGCAAAGAAATTATTAATAATTGTATTACTTTTTTGTTATTAACCGATTAATGTAAAAAAAGGGAATGGAATATTATAAAACTTATGAATTATCGAAAGAACTTAAAATAGATATTCTGGTTGAAAATGAAATTATCCTTGAATTAAAATCATCTGAAATTATGCATCCGGTTTATGAAGCTCAAATCATATCCTATTTGAAGCTAACCAATAAGAAACTGGGATTCCTGATCAATTTTAATGTCCCGGTCTTAAAAAATGGATTTAAAAGATATGTCAACAATTTTTAATCTCTGCGTCTCTGCGTCTCTGCGGTTTTAAATAAAATTTTGACTTTTTACCTAATCCAGGAAGAATTTTTTCAAACTAGCATTCCGGAAATTATATAAGAATGATTTCGGCACCTTAAAAAATGAATTACCCGTGATCCGCATTAATTTTTTTTATACCTTTACCTGTTGAAAATTCTGTTTGAGAACATCTATACTCTTTCTTACATGAGACGCGTATTTTCTGCCATTATGCTCCTCATTCCAGGAGTATTTTCTGTTCCTGTTTGTTCATCTACAGCTCCAAAAACTTCTTATTCTAACATCAATTCTATTCGCATCAAATTAATCTATCCGGAATGAATGATATAATTTCTACCCATAAGAAAGTAGCTTGGTCTTTTCTAAAATATTTTTCACTGATTTTCCTGGTCGTCTTGTCGTTCTACCCATTTCTTAAGGTATCGGCCCAGGAGGAAGGGAAAATTCTGATGAAACCTAAGCATGAACACAAATATATCCTTGGGCCTCAGTTGATGCCCATATCTTCCGATCAGGAAAACGATCCCGATAATCCAATCCCGCTGATTCTCCAAACATCCTGCCCTAATTCCAACTTCAGCGCAGGAACATTTGCCAACTGGACAGGCTGCTATGGCACCTTT
>PLMO01000039.1 GCA_003142515.1 Bacteroidales bacterium | reverse complement strand
CAACATAGAAGCGAAATAGCGAAGTAGCGAAGTAGCGAAATTTATTTAGTTTACTGAGGTTCGTTTGATTTTTAGTTTTTTCTTGATGGTTGAAAATATTTTCAGGAGTTCTTCTGCTTCGGACTGCAAGTCCTTAGCCTGGTTACAAGTCATAACACCCACTTCTACAAGAAAATCAAGCCAGAAAATCGTTTCATCACATTCCTCAACCACAATGCAAAGTTTTGAATAGTATTCAGCTTCCGACCTTCCACGTGTAGCAGAGCTGTAGTTAGCTGCTACCGATGAAGCGCTTTTCATCAGTTGTCTAATAACCACCCGGTTCAGATCATCCAATCTGATCCCCTTAAGCATGGTATAGACCGAAACGGCAAAAGCCTTTGTTCTTGTTCGCATTTTCTGATTAAACGTCTTAACATCATAAGTTTTCATAATAGTTTTTTTAGCTTTATCAGTCTTCCAGCAAAAAGTAATAACCAAATACACATTTTTTTTACTTTTTTTTCGCCACTTCGCTACTTCGCCACTTCGCTACTTATTTTTTTCTTGACTTTTAATCTTTTTTATCTTACTTTTGACGTGTTTTTAATCATTATTACGACTACAATATAATCAAAATTCAAAATAATTGCAATTATGTTTTTTCATTCAAACATAAAATTTTTCCGGAAGAGGATGGGGCGTACACAGGATGACGTAGCTGTTGCCCTTGGGATGAAGCGTTCAACCCTGAGCGGATATGAGAATGCCATTGCCCAACCCGGAATAGAAGCCCTGGTTAGCTTTTCAAATTATTTCAGGGTAGCGATCGACACCCTTGTCAAGGTCGACCTCACGAAATTGCCCGAAAGCCAGCTCAGGCAGCTGGAAAAAGGCTACGATGTTTTCATCAAAGGCAGCAGCCTGCGGATCCTGGCCACCACCGTAAGCCAGGATAACCAGGAGAACATCGAACTGGTAACGGAAAAAGCAAAAGCCGGATACAAAAGCGGATTTGCTGACCCGGAATACATCAGCATCCTCCCTACTTTCCGGCTTCCTTTTCTTTCAAAACAAAAGAAATACCGCACGTTCCAGATAAGCGGCGATTCCATGCTACCCATCCCTGAAAGGGCTTGGGTAACCGGGGTTTTCGTCCAGGACTGGCATGCTGTTCGCGACCGGGATGCATGCATTATCCTCACCTCCGAAGAAGGCATCGTATTTAAAGTCGTTGAAAATAAGATCAGGACCGAAGGAAAACTCATACTTCATTCCCTGAACCCGGCTTATGAACCTTATGAAATCGCGGTGAACGACATCCGGGAGATCTGGCAGTTCGTTAATTATATCAGCCCGGAAATCCCTGAAAATACTGCCGGTACTACTTACCAGCTGGCGCAAGCGGTAAAGAAACTGACAAACGAGGTAAAAGCCATCCAGACCCGGCTGAATCTTTAGCTTCCTGATCTTCGGATTTCCTAATGGATGATCAGTTTCACGGAACCATAAAAACGATTTTCGCAAGATATGCAGGATGGATCATCAGAGTACATTCATTCATATATGAATATCACCCGGTAAATTTACCAGATTGATCACGGTTCTTTTCAGGCTATTCAGTACATTTGCATCCTGTCCTGGTATAAATATAAATACAAAGGTTCAGGATAAAAAGGCAGGCCTGGTTCCTGCTGTTTGAACGGATCAGGATTTCATCCGGAAAGGAAGGCCAATCATTTCGCTATCAGTGAGAAAATTATAAAATAATCGACTGCTTTCCGCCGTTACTCAATATTGAAAAATGGCCGGGGAGTATATTTGTAATGGTAAAATGATCCGGTACTGAAAACAGAAAACAGGCGTATTTTCATTAATCAAACAAACATTAAAAATGAAAATTCTCGTAACGGGAGGTGATGGGCAATTAGGAAGTGCTCTGAAAAAACTTGCCGGCGACTACAAAAATCATACTTTTACCTTCATCGATGTCCGTGACCTGGATATCACCGATTCCTCAGGGATGGCTGCCTTCCTGGCCGCACATAAACCCGGTATCCTGATCAATTGTGCCGCATATACCGCCGTGGATAAGGCAGAATCCGAAACCGATAAGGCGATGGCCGTGAATGCGACTGCCCCCGGGGAAATAGCAAGGATCTGTTCGGAAACAGGGATCCTATTGATCCATATTTCAACGGATTATGTTTTTGATGGAAGGAGTTATAAACCCTATAAAGAAACCGACCCGGTAAATCCTCTTTCTGTTTATTCAAAAAGCAAACTGGAAGGAGAAATACGGATCTTGCAAGAGAATGTTAAAGGCATCATTATCCGCACCTCATGGTTATATTCAGAGTACGGACAGAATTTTGTAAAAACGATCCTGAAAAAAGGAAAAGAACTCGGAAAATTAAAGGTCGTTTATGACCAGGTCGGTGGGCCAACTTACGCAAGCGATCTCGCCAAAGCAATTCTTGACATTCTGCCGGAGATTGCGAATACCCGTTCTATGGAGGTTTACCATTATGCCAATGAGGGTGTGATCAGTTGGTACGATTTTGCACATGCGATCATCGAAATTTCGGGAATCGACTGCATCCTTGAGCCTATTGAAACAAAAGAGTACCCCACTCCTGCCGCACGGCCATCCTACAGTGTTTTCAATAAAACCAAATTCAAAGAACGGTTTGGGATTACGATCCCTTATTGGAGAACCAGCCTGAAGGAATGCATCGGGAATATGATGGGATCTCATCAATACTGAATAAGGACAGATAGAAAAAATTCAGACTTTTTAATCTATAATAACTTATGAATACTGCAATTGACCCCAATATATTGAAACGCGCGAATGCCTGGCTGGATGGAGATTTTGATAATGATACCAAAGCTATGGTCAGGGAGATGATGCAAAAGAACCCGGCAGAACTGACCGATGCCTTTTACCGCGACCTGGAATTCGGGACCGGTGGATTGAGAGGTATCATGGGTGCCGGAACGAACCGGATGAATAAATATACCGTTGGAATGGCCACACAGGGACTTGCAAATTATCTCCTGAAGATGTTTCCCGGTGTTCACCCGATCCAGGCAGCCATTTCATTTGACAGCCGCAACAACAGCAGGTTATTCGCAAAGATTACAGCAGAGGTATTTGCAGCCAATGGTTTCAGGGTTTTTATCTTTGATGACATCCGGCCAACTCCGGAACTTTCATTTGCCATCCGCCACCTGAAATGCCAGACCGGGGTTATGTTGACTGCTTCCCACAATCCTAAAGAATACAATGGTTATAAGGCATACTGGGATGATGGTGCACAGATGATCGCTCCCCATGATGTAAATGTGATCGGGGAGGTTCAGAAGATCACTTCAGTAGAAGATGTGCAGTGGACCGGCGATCCTGAAAATATTATTGAAATAGGGAAAGAGGTCGATGAAGCCTATCTTGACCTTGTTCTCAGCCTCTCCTTGTCTCCTGAAATAATCCGGCTTCAGAAAAACCTGAAGATCGTCTATACACCTCTTCATGGTTGCGGGCGGAAAATGATACCGGAAATCCTGAAGCGATACGGTTTTGAGAATGTCACCACAGTGAAGGAACAAATGGTTGCCGATGGTAATTTCCCAACGGTACGTTCCCCAAACCCGGAAGAGCAGGATGCTATGATCCTGGCCCTCGAAAAGGCGCGTGAGATCGATGCAGACCTGGTAATGGCTACAGATCCTGATGCCGACCGCGTAGGCATTGCATTGAAGAATGCCAAAGGTGAATTCATCCTTCTGAACGGAAACCAGACTGCAGCTCTTCTTTTCTATTACATTCTGTATCGCTGGGAAGAGAAGAAAATGCTAACCGGAAATGAATTCATCGTTTCCACCATCGTCACCACCGAACTCCTGAAGAGGATTGCGGAAAAGTTCAGGGTCGGGTATTTTGAATGCCTCACCGGCTTCAAATTTATCGCAGATGTGATCCGGAAACAGGAAGGGAAAATGAAATACATTGTAGGCGGGGAAGAAAGCTTCGGTTACCTGATTGGTGATTTTGTCAGGGATAAAGATGCCGTTAGCGCATGTGCGCTCCTTGCGGAAGCTGCTGCATGGATGGCCGGCCAGGGGAAATCCTTTTTCGACCTCCTCATTCATATCTACCAGGAACTTGGATTCTACAAGGAACACCTGATCTCTGTAACAAAGAAAGGAAAGACCGGGGCAGAAGAGATCCAGAAAATGATGGTGGATTACCGTCGGAACCCCCCGGCCAGTATCAATAACTCAAAAGTAGTGGAGATCAGGGATTACCTTGCTTTACGTGAAAAGGACCTTGTTACCGGGAAGGAAAAAGTGATCGATCTTCCGAAATCGAATGTCCTGCAATTTTTTCTGGAAGATGGATCCCGCATCAGCGTGAGGCCTTCCGGCACCGAACCCAAGATCAAGTATTACTTCAGTGTGAAGGAGAACCTGGACGGCAAAGAAGAATATGATCATAAGGATGTTATCTTGACCAAAAAAATCAGTGACATTATCACTTCGATGAAACTGAAATAAATGAGGAATCCTCGACCAACCCGATTTGTGAACCTGCCGTCAGGCAGTGTGTTGGAGATTTTTTTCTTACTTTTTTTCCTGTTGTCTTTTTCGCCTCCTTCACGGAGCCAGGAAAACCCGAAGAATATTAAGGCCACAGTTTCTTTCGATACCATCAACGTGAAGAAAGGAACCTGGTTCAACTACAAAGGGAAGACTTACAAAATCCTGAAAGACACGGTTTTTGTTGTTCAATCTACTGAGAACCCTGCACTAGACGCGAAAAATGAACAACGGTCAAAGACATTTTATGATTCTGTTTACAAAAAATTCTCGCGAAAAAAATTCCCCCAGATGTTGTACAGACTGGCTTTTAAACAACCTGATATTCCACCCCTGCCTGGCAATTCGCACAAGATCAAAAGCGAAGTCCCATTTAAAAAATATAAAGGAAAGGTGATCCGGCATATCCGGATCGAAACCCTGGATCCTTTTGGGACCAGCATCTACGACACCCTGATATATGCGCAAACTGCTTCTGGAAAAACCCTGAATGCGGCACATATGAAAACCCGATCCTGGGTTATCCGGAAAAACCTTTTTATCAAAGAAGGGCAGAAAGTCGATCCTTACCTGCTGGCCGATAATGAACGGAATATTCGTCAGATGTCATTCATCGACGATGTAAAAACCTACGTCACAGTTTCGGATCCTTCCGGTGATTCGGTGGATATTATCATCGTCACCAAGGATGTGTTTTCTATTGGTTTTGATATTATGACGGCAAGCCCCAGCAATGTTGCATTCCGGCTTTACGATGGAAATTTTCTCGGGCTGGGCGACAGGCTTTCCACGAATTATTCTTTCAAAACAAAACGGAAATCGTTTTTTCGTCTCGATGGTGCATCTTACTCCTACGACAATATCGCAGGGACTTTCCTCAACACATTGATCACCTATATCCGGGATGACGTGGGAAACCAGAGTGCGGGAATTGTCTTCAACCGGAGTTTCTATTCCTTTAAGACCAAATGGGCTTTTGGTGCGGGATACCAGTATTCCAAAATGGTCCGGGAAACGATACTGAACTTGGAAAACAATCTGATCAGGCGTGATATCAGTTTCTTCAACGATATGAGTCTCTGGGGTGGACGGGCCTTCCCGATCAGGAATACATCCATTCCCTCGCGCTTCGTGATAACCGAATCCTTTTTCCGCAGGTCGTTCTCTTCACGGCCATGGGTGACGATCGATTCCAACAGGATATATTATAATACAACCCAGATCCTGACAGGTCTTGCATTTTCAGCGAACAATTATTACCTGACGGATTATATTCTTCATTTTGGAAAACCAGAGATCATACCATACGGGAGAGCATTCAAAGTTACACTGGGGCCTGAAATAACCAATTTTTATACAAGGCTATACGGGAGTGTTGACCTCTCAGCAGGTGATTTTATTAATGGATTCGGGTTCCTGTCGGGCAGGGCAGTTCTGGGAGGATATCTTTATAACAAATCCATGGAGGACTGTGTTCTCAAGATGAGCCTGAAATACCTGTCCCCTCTGTATGTGACCCCGGATAAAAAATTCAAGTTCCGTAGTTATTTCTTTTCTGATTACCGTTTCGGTTTCAATTTCCGGAAAAACAATACTGATTACAGCAATATCAACCGTGACTTCCTTATTGACCAGGTAAAGTTCGACACCCTCTTTTATGGCAGAAAATCATTATCTGCAAGCATCTCAACGATCATGTATACGCCGATTTATTTTTACGGATTCAGGTTCGCCTTTATTTTACAGGGGAAAGGTGGTTTTGTGGCTCCTGCCGGGGAATCCCTTTTTCACCAACCCTTCTATACCGGTGTGGGGTTGGGGATTCTGATCCGGAACGACAACCTCATCTTCCCTCCTTTCCTGATCTCTTGTTTTTATTACCCCTCGGTGCCACATGGGGTACCCTGGTGGCAATTCAGGTTCGACCAGAATACAGGGATCACGTTTCCCGACTTCAATGTTACCATGCCCCAGGCTGAAAACCTTCAAAATTAAATCATCTGTTATGGAAATAAAAGAAAATGATGTTCTCAAGGATCCTGTTTATTCAAAGACCGTTCTTGAAATGTTGACCGTGGCAAATGAGTATTGTTTATTCCTTGAGAAGGCCGAAAGCTATGACCGGCAGGATATCATGCTGTTTCTTCAGAAGATCTGCCCTTTGATCTATATCAAGGCTTCGCTTTTACCGGTTATCGAATTAAATGATGAAGGGGCTGCAGAGCATTTTGTGACAGAAGAAGAATGGGAAGGGGTCTTTAACACCCTGCACCTGAAATTCGGGGAGGATGATCTTTACTATTTTATCGATCCTCATGAACGATCGCATACCGACCCTGTCAAGTCAAGCCTTGCAGAAAATTTTACAGATATCTACCAGGACATGAAAGAGTTTGTCCTTCTTTACCAGAAACCGCGGAAAGTTTCCAAGGAATTTGCGGTGTATGAATGTAAGCAGTTATTTGAGACCCGATATGGTTTTCGTCTCGTAAGGGCACATTCTGCCCTTCATTACCTTCTCAACAAGGAAGGAGATAAAGGAGAATTCCAGGATTTCCTGGAGATGCTATAAGACGGAACTTTATTTTCATCTTGCCTTATCAATCCGGTTCAGCCCGTCAATTGCCTTCTGGTAATTGGCCCTTAATTCAAGCACATGCTTGTAATCCTGGTAAGCTTTTGAATACTCCCCGGATAACTCATAGGCATAGCCCCTGTTGAACAAAGCCTCTATATAGCCGGGATCCCGTTGTAACGCAGCCGAGAAATAGCTTGCGGCTTTCCTGAAATCGCGTAAGTATACAAGATAAATGTACCCGGTATTGTAAGAAGCATCCTTGAAGGTGCTGTCGATTTTTATCAGCTTTGCATAGGTTTCCAGTGCATCTTCATATTTTCCGGTCTCCTGGTAGAACATTCCCAGCATGTACATAGCTTCCCTGCTGTCGGGCCGGATCCTGATTGCATTTTTCAGATAATCGGCCGCTACCGGGTCTTTCCGCATCGAGTATAGCTCTCCGAGTTCCACATAGGCATCGTAAAACTCCTGGTCCTGGTCTATCGTTCTTTTGAAATCCTCAACTGCTGACACGGTATCGCCTTTTTCGAGGAGGGCCAATGCCCTGGTAAAATAGGCCTGGGGGTTTTGAGGTTCAACTTCGAGTGCTTTCTTCACATATTCAAATGTGGACTTGTAATCTTTGATGATGAGGCTCAGTTTGGAAAGCCTGATTAGGGCCGGGTTGTTCCGGGGATCGATGGCAATGGCTTTCAGCAGCGCCTCATTGCAATTGTCGGGTTTTCCCATGCCCAGGTAGACATCGGAAAGTGTGATGTAAAGCGAAGCTTTGTTGGGAGACAGGGAGATGGCTTTCGAGATATCTGCAAATGCCAGCTTTTCCTGGTGATCCATCAGATAGTATTTTGTCCGTTGCTGCAAAAGGTCGGGATCAGAAGGATGATCGGCAATCTTTTTACTCAGGTCCTCCAACAGCACGCTAAGGGTGTCTTTGCCCGATTTGTTTTTATCAGGCACCTTGGATCTTCTCCCACAGGAAGTGAAAAGGAAAAGGGCGACGAGCAGTGTGACAAATAACGACCCGGCTGTTCTATTTGACATTTTTCAAAACCTCCATGATCTTCTTTTCCAGCTCGTCGGAGAGTTCAAGGTTGTCCTGTAGCAACTTCTTCACAGCATCCCTGCCCTGCCCGAGTTTTGTCTCCCCATAAGAGAACCACGAACCGCTTTTCTTGATGATGTTGTACTCAACTGCCAGGTCGATGATCTCGAGGATCCTTGAGATCCCTTCTCCATAGATGATATCGAATTCGGCCTTCCGGAAAGGCGGTGCCAGCTTGTTCTTGACCACTTTCACCTTCACCCTGTTCCCTATGATCTCTTCCCCTTCCTTCAACTGGTTCACTTTGCGTATATCGAGTCGTATGGAAGAATAAAATTTCAGCGCATTACCACCGGTAGTGGTTTCGGGGTTCCCGAACATGATGCCAATCTTTTCCCGCAACTGGTTGATAAAAATACAGCAGGTAGCAGTCTTTGAGATCGTGGAAGTCAGCTTCCGCAATGCCTGCGACATCAGCCGGGCCTGTAATCCCATCTTGGAATCACCCATTTCACCTTCGATCTCGCTTCTCGGCGTCAACGCCGCCACAGAATCGATCACGATGATATCGATGGCACCGGAACGTATCAGGTTCTCGACAATCTCCAGCGCCTGTTCCCCGTTATCCGGCTGTGAAACCAGCAGGTTCTCAACATCCACGCCCAGTTTTTTTGCGTAAAACCGGTCGAACGCATGTTCCGCGTCAATGAATGCAGCGATACCGCCGGCTTTCTGCGATTCTGCCATGGCATGAAGAGCGAGGGTAGTCTTACCGGAAGATTCCGGGCCGTAGATCTCGATCACCCTTCCTTTTGGTAATCCACCGATCCCCAGTGCGACATTCAATCCAATGGATCCGGTCGGAATAAATTCCACGGCTTCGATGGCATTGTCGCCCAGTTTCATGACCGTTCCTTTGCCATAGGTCTTCTCCAGTTTATCCAGCGTCAACTGCAGCGCCTTCATTTTTTCCTTGTTGTTGTTTTCTTCTTTTGCCATACTATTTTTGTTTGGTGATGATTAAATTTCTGTCCGGAACCCTGTTCGCAGTATTCCATCATATTCCTTACCGTAAAGCTTTTTTTTGCCCCAGACTCTATATGCCTTCAGGATTTTTTTGTCTTTATCGGATATAAGAGGAAAAGGTAATACGTATTTCTCAATATTTTTTTTTAACAAGATGGGGTTGCCATCCTGGTCGACCGCTTCAAAAGCCGGAGCTTCATCTCCAATCTTTAATGTTGACATCTTTTAAAATAATCAATTAAGCATTAAAATAATTTCAAAGGTAAAATTTTTGATTCGTTGCAAGTCTCTTTCCGGGGAGTAGTTATTAACAAAATTACGCTTGCTGAAGGCTTTGGTAATACTTGCATACAGAGGTCAACCCGCATTCGGAACATTTGGGTTTCCGTGCAATACACACGTAACGTCCATGCAGGATCAGCCAGTGGTGCGCCAGCGGGATAAGCCGTTTGGGAATGTGTTTCACCAGTTGGATCTCGGCCTGGTAGGGTGTCTTTGCCCCGGTAGTCAGCCCGATCCGTGCAGAAACCCTGAAAACATGCGTATCCACAGCCATTGCAGGTTTTTTATAAATAACAGAAGCAAGCACATTGGCCGTCTTCCTGCCTACACCAGGAATCGTCATCAGTTCTTCAACATCAGAAGGCAATACCCCTGAAAAATCCTTCACCAGCGATATTGCCATACCGACCAGGTTCCTTGCTTTGTTGTTGGGATAGGAACAGCTTTTGATGAGCTCAAAAACATCTTCCTGCCTGGCGGTTGAAAGTGAATTGGCATCAGGAAATTTCCTAAAAAAATCCGGAGTGATCAGGTTGACCCGCTTGTCGGTACATTGGGCGGAAAGAATCACCGCAACAATCAGCTCATAGGGATCAGTATAGACCAGTTCCGTTTCTGCCTTCGGACGATGTTCAAGGAAATAGTCAATTAAAAATGTGAAACGCTCCTTCTTCGTCATATCAAAACATTTTCACAAAGTTAGCTAAATTCAGGATTTGCGGGTTTTTGATTAAGTTTGCATGAAGGAAAAATCACAAAGTCACAAAGTCACAGAGTAACAAAGCAACATAGAAAAAAATTTGCCAGCTCGTCAAAGAGGAGGCTGTCAAGGGAACTCAAACCCAGCCAGGATATACGGGATCAAATGAAGAATCCGGTATTTTACTTGAAGGTTCTTTTCGGATGATTAGTTACGTATGATTGTGATTGCCCCTCTATAGACATCATCCCCGAATTGCCCATGACATTTCAGGATGTAATAGTAAACGCCCGCGGAAAGATTTCCTCCATCCCAGTCACCGCTCTTATAATTCGTCTTCTCAAAAACTTTCTTTCCCTGGCGGTTGAAAATAAACATCTGGTTGGAAAGGTAGACCTCGGAGAGGTCAAGGTTCGACCCATAGGGTGTTTTGCCGGTCGGGTCAAGTTGCCGGATATTCAATGAGCCATTATCGTCGCCGCTTCCCGGGGTGATGGCATTGGGAATGAACAACCGGATCGGCTTCACAATTATAGTCTCTATAATGGTCGAGTCGCATAACTGGCCACCGATATTATCTGTGAAATTCAGGTTAACATTGTATCGACCAGGGTTTGAGTAACCATGCTGGCATGGATTCACGTTGGGTACTTTTGGTGTCTTGTCACCAAAATCCCAGTTCCAGTTGTCCAAGTGCTTCACGGCTGTATCAGGGATGGTAACGGTGACCTCTGGATTAGGCAGGAAAACCGTGTCGGGCGGGTTCATCTGAAAAGTGATCTTGTGCAGTTTAAGGGTTTCAATGGTGAATTCCCGTGAAATGCAATGCGTCGTATCAGAATCTGTAACGGTGATAAGATAAGTTCCTTTAGAAAAACCAACGCCAAGGGTATCGAGCTGGTGATAGGATCCTCCTCCCCAATCGTAAGTGTAAGGAGGATGTCCGCCGGAAACTTTGATTTTCATCTGGCCATTGCTGTCGCTGGGACATCCCAGTGCATTGTAACGGTATAGGGTATCAATATGCAACTGGGCTCGAATCCGGAGATGAGAAGGAGCGCTGGTATCCACCCTTGAAGGGAGAGTAGAATCTGTAACAATACATCTATAATAGCCCGTATCCAGGACCGTGATGTTCTTCACAACAAGGTATTTTCGGGTGGAATCGGGGATCACAACGTTATTGAACAACCATTTAAATTCGTAGATGTAGTCGGCGGGGTCAGGAACGGTATCGCTTATCGTCGCCACAAACGTAACTGTTCCTCCCCGGCAAACCGTCTTTTCAGGAGGATCAACAAACACCAGGGGAAACTGTCCATAGGAACGGGAGCACAAAATGATCAGCAGGAAGATAAAAAGTCGTTTCATGAGTTTCATTAATTCGGCTGTAAATTTATGAATTTATACGGATAAACCAATTCCTAAAACTCACCTTTCGTCATCATCACCGATGGCGTCCACGCGCATGCCGATGGTAATAACGGGATAACGTAAATACATGAATAAAATTACAAAACAACAGCCAAAAAGGCCGGAATCAGATTCTTTTCCTGACAGAAATGCATTTAAAGCCATCCCTGAATGAATTGGCAGGTTGTTTGAGAATGAAGAATGAAAAAGTAAAAGTCACAAAGTCACAAAGTCACAAAGTCACAAAGTAATCTTCGACTAAACAACTAAACAAATAACCAAATAAACACCCTAAGAATGAACTTTAACAATTTTACAATCAAATCGCAGGAAGCCGTCCAGAAAGCAACGGAAATTGCTGCAGCAAAACAGCACCAGGCCATCGAAACATCCCATTTACTGAAAGGAATGCTGATGGTGGATGAGAATGTCATACCCTATCTTCTCAAAAAACTGAATGTAAACCTCGAAATTTTTACCAAAGCGCTCAATCATATTCTCGACTCCTATCCAAAGGTCTCCGGTGGCGATCAATATCTCTCCGGCGATGCTAACAAGGCATTGCAGAAAGCGACGGCATTGGCGCAGGAATTCAAAGATGAGTTTGTATCCATCGAACACCTCCTGCTGGGCATTCTTTCTGTCAACGATACTACATCACGGCTTTTGAAAGATAACGGCGTTAACGAGAAAGAACTCAGGGCCGCCATCCGCCAGCTCCGGAAGGGCTCGGCCGTTAACAGCCAGACGGCGGAAGAAACCTACAATTCCCTGAATAAATATGCCCGTAACCTGAATGAACTTGCACGTAACGGCAAGTTGGATCCTGTCATCGGCCGTGACGAAGAGATCCGCAGGGTATTGCAGATCCTCTCGCGGAGGACCAAGAATAACCCGATCCTGATCGGCGAACCCGGTGTCGGGAAAACGGCCATTGCAGAAGGACTTGCACACCGTATCATCGATGGCGATGTGCCGGAGAACCTCAAGTCGAAGCAACTCTATTCGCTGGATATGGGTTCACTGATCGCCGGTGCCAAATACAAAGGGGAATTTGAGGAAAGGCTCAAGAGCGTGGTCAAGGAAGTCATTTCTGCCGATGGTGAGATCATTCTTTTTATCGATGAGATCCATACCCTGGTAGGTGCAGGCGCCAGCGAAGGCGCCATGGATGCAGCCAACATCCTGAAACCTGCGCTTTCAAGGGGCGAACTGCATGTGATCGGCGCTACCACCCTGAAGGAATACCAGAGATATTTTGAAAAAGACAAAGCGCTTGAACGGCGTTTCCAACCGGTCATGGTGAATGAACCGGAAACGCTGGATGCCATCTCCATCCTCCGTGGAATCAAGGAAAAATATGAAACCCATCATCATGTAAGGATCAAGGACGAGGCCATCATCGCCGCCGTGGAACTTTCACAACGTTACATCTCTGACCGTTTCCTGCCGGATAAAGCCATCGACCTGATCGACGAAGCTGCTTCAAAACTTCGGCTGGAGATCAATTCGGTGCCGGAAGAACTGGAACTGATCGAACGAAGGATCCGCCAGTTAGAAATAGAGCGGGAAGCCATAAAACGTGAGAAGGATGAGGAAAAACTAAAATCCCTGAATGAAGTGATCGGGAACCTGACCGAAGAACGGAACGGACTGAAGTCGAAGTGGCAATCGGAGAAGGATATCGTGGAACAGATCCAGGCGAAGAAGAACGAGATCGAGAACCTGAAGTTTGAAGCCGAGAGCGCCAACCGAAGCGGGGATCTCGGGAAAGTGGCCGAGATCCGGTACGGACAAATCCCGGAAATGGATAAGGTCATTAATTCCCTGAAGGAAAAACTCACTGTCCTTCAGAAAGATTCTGCTATGGTAAATGAGGAAGTGGATGCCGAAGAAATAGCCGGGGTGGTTTCCCGCTGGACAGGAATCCCAGTCAGCCGGATGCTACAAAGCGAAAAACAGAAACTGCTGAACCTCGAAACTGAATTGCACATGCGCGTCGTCGGGCAGGATGAAGCCATAGAAGCCGTGGCTGATGCAATCCGCCGCAGTCGTGCCGGGTTGCAGGACACGAAAAGGCCCATCGGTTCATTTATCTTCCTCGGAACTACAGGCGTCGGAAAAACGGAATTGGCGAAGGCATTGGCAGAGTTACTTTTCAACAATGAGAACAGCATGGTTCGTATCGACATGTCAGAATACCAGGAAAGGCATACGGTTTCACGACTCGTTGGCGCTCCCCCGGGCTATGTGGGTTATGAAGAAAGCGGGCAGCTGACCGAAGCCGTTAGGAGAAAGCCTTATTCTGTAGTGCTGTTCGACGAGATCGAAAAAGCTCACCCGGATGTATTCAATATCCTGCTCCAGGTGCTCGACGACGGTCGGCTGACCGATAACAAGGGCCGGACTGTCGATTTCAAGAATACCATCATCATTATGACCTCTAATATCGGTTCTCACCTGATCCAGGAAAACCTTGAAAAAGTAACGGATAAGAACCGGGAAGAGGTGCTCAACCATACGCGTGAACAGGTGTTTGAATTGCTGAAGAAGACTATTCGTCCCGAATTCCTGAACCGGATCGACGAGATCATCATGTTTCAGCCGCTCACGGAAGAAGAGATCAGAAAAGTGGTGGAACTGCAGCTGGGAATCATCCGGGAGATGCTGGAAAAAAGCGGCATCCATCTTACGACCACCCCGAAAGCCGTCCGGCATATTGCGACGCTCGGCTTCGATCCTCAATTTGGCGCCCGGCCCATCAAACGCGTGATCCAGAAAAACCTGCTGAATGAGTTGTCGAAGATGATCCTCGAAGGGAAAGTGGATAAGGACAGCACGATTGTGGTGGATGAGAAGGGTGGAAAGCTCGTGTTTAGGAACGAATAATAAGCTGAAGTGTTCTAACTGAACTGATGCTGGATGCTGGATTTCGCTATTTCGCTATTTCGCCATTTCGCTATTTCTCTTCCACATGTATCACCATTCCAGCCCTGTATTTTCCAAAGGATTGATTTTACATCCTTGTTCTTTATCCATTTTTTTAACTTTCTCCCACCAGATCTTGTATGCCTGGTAAGCTCTCTCCATAGTTTCAATGTTATTTTGTCTCGATCCCGGCTTACTTTTATCCAGGAGTCCGGGTGATTGGGATGGAAACTTTTCCAATGGCTCAAATGCCTTCTTCAGCACAGTTATCCTGGTTGATTCAATAAACCATAATGAAACTATTCCCAGATAACAGTCTTTAGTGGAACCTGATGAAATGAGACTTATCGGATATTTATTTATCATGGTTCTGTTATTCCCGCTGGTCAATAGTTTTGGAATATCTTCCCAAAACAGTAAAGGAAAAGCAGAACGATCCGGATATTTATTTGATTTCAGAAGGCTGATCAAAGTATCAATATCGTAACGAATTGTGATTTTTTTCCAATAATTTATATGGTTCAGGGAATCGGATGTGAGGTAAAGAACAATGTTTTTATCCGTTTTATTTACATTCGCAAACGATCTGTCCAGATCAATATAATTATCATCAAAGTAACCAATAAAACCCTTTTTAAAGGCTCCTGCCCTGCCGGATGCCAGCGGATTGGCATCAACCTGGAAACTGCAGTGCCCGTTTTGATCGGCATATTTAACATCTGAAACCACGTCTCTTGCATCAACCATCATTGATATAATCACTTTTGCACTGTCAACCGGCAGACCCGTATTTTTGTCTATTACTGTGATCCTGATCACCCTGTGTTTTACTTTTTGCTGAGCAGGGCACGCCACTCCCAGCATCATTAACATAAGGAAAAAGAATACCTGTTTCATGTTTTTGCCAGATTGATATTTTATACATCCGTGTCTATGAATTGCCGCCATCCGCCTGCTTTACCAATTTGTGCCATACGTCTTTGGCGGATTATATTTGTTTTCATGGCAATAAAGGTAGAAAAAAATTCAATACCCCGGGAAGGTAGTTCCGTGATCTATGGATGCTTCTATCATACCATGGTCAGAGAAAGTGTCTGTGTTCAACTGGAAATAAAAGTCAAGTAATAAAACAGTATTTCCACCTTCGGGGAAGCTCCTAACATGTGTAATTATAAAACTTGATGTGTCATTTACAGGATATGGATTCAACGGTAGCCTTGGATTTACAGACTTGTTGCCCAACGTATTATGTTTTTTTAGCAAAGTTCTAATAAGGTTAGCGTTAACCCAGGCATCATAAATACGAACTATTTATTTGCTCAGGAATTTGTTAGCCCTGTTTTCTGCATTTGCGCGAATATTAAAGAAGTAAAAAGGGTAATCAAAGCTATGGTAAACTCCCCGCCCAAAAGATTTGGTGTATTTATATAGTTCGTTTGAGTCAGGGGTGGTAGAGATCAATACACCTTTATTTATATCGACTTTGGCATCAGCATATTGAGGTACCGGATAAAATTTAAATGTCACTGAATCGGGCATGATTGAACCCAAACCCTCAGCAGTTGTTGCTTCTGTCTCGGTTCTTGTCCATGTTATCGGATTGATAACAAGACCCACTATATTTGACACGACCGGATTGTTTGGCGGAACAACACTGGGAGCCTGAGTGTTATATGAAATAATTACGCCTATGTCGTCGGGGCCTTCGGCAAATTTTAAGTGCGGATTATTAGCCAGGTACGTTGAAGTTACCGGATAACCGATAACGTAAGCGGCAATCATGCGCTGATAAACATCCGGATTGTCTTTCATGTATCCTGAAAGCAAATGCATCAGAACATTTGATCCTTGCGAATGTCCTGCTAAAATGAATGGGCGGTCCTGATTGTAATTATGAATATAGTAATCAAAGGCCGCAACGGCATCTGATGTTGGTATACCGCCTATGATCTGTTCACGCTGATCTTCCGGCAACCCTAAGATATATGTGGCATCAACTTGACGGTAATACGGTGCGAAAATATTTGCAAAAGTTTCAAAGGCTGTTGCCTGACGTTCAAAAACAGGGAGTGCACCTGCCAACATGGAGGGATTGTCGATGTTGCATATATTTGGGTCAGTTGCATTAACCTTACGCCAGCAAGTCGGATAAAGATAAAAAACGTCAATTGCTTTGACCGGGGCTGGTACTGATAGCCAATGTGCAGCTTGTGAGTAATCAGTAGCCGTGGCAGCTGGTTGGGGTGTGTCATCTTTCTTGCAATTACAGCAAAAAGTTGTTACAAATCCTAATGCTATCAATGGATAAATCCAATTTTTGTTTTTAGTGTTCATGGGTCTGGCTAAAAGGTAAATACTAACATTATTTATTTTAATGATTATTTAATCCCATTCCATTGAGAATTTGCTGCATACATTTTTCAACCCTTGACTCCCGGGTTGTGGATTGTTTGGGTTCAGAAAAATAAAGAATGTATGTTCTTTGCCGTCCCGGCGTCAATGCATCAAAAGCAGTTTTCAAGGCAGGGATTTCATCTAATTTATTTTGAAATTCTTCAGGAATGATGAATTCTGTAGTCTTTTTAAAATTCACTTTCAAACCGGCTTTTTCCACTTCAATGGCTTCATAAATATAGGCTTTCAAGATGGTTTCCATCTCAACTATTTCTCGAACATTGGTGAACCGTATCTGGCGCCCCGCCTGCGTATTCTTCGTTTGTTTGATTAGAATACCATTGGTATCATTTAACAAGGCACCTTTGAAAAACAAAAGCGCACAGTATTCTTTAAATACATATATTAAAACTATGTTACTTTTCTGAAACGTGTAACAAGGAACACCCCACTTCAATTCTTCAGTCAGCTGACAGTCAAGAATGATCATTCTCAATTTTTCCAATTCTTCCTGCCACTTTTTGTCTTTACTTAAATATACATCAACCTTAGGATTCATTCTACTCTTTGTCATAGTATTTTATTTTAATTTGTTTACTATGTCTTGTAATCGGTTATGTGCTGTTGCTTTACAATGACCGCTACGCACCGCTGGTAGGCATCTCTTAATTTTCTTTCATTGCTTTCTTGTTCTTTTGACAGAAGATATTGACTTTGTAATAGTTTGTCCATTAATAATTTGTGTAGGATCTTTTACTTTTAATAACGAATTAATATATGCTTCTTTCAACAGTTTCTCAATATATGATTTTGGAAAGTCATTTTTACTTTTCACTAAAATGTAGCGGTATTGGTTACCTTTCCCAATTAAGATTTTTTCAGGATCTGAAATTTCACTCCCCCAATAAAATCCAAAGTGAACATTTTTACTTGATCTACCAATCGCAATGGAACAAAATGTATGTCCAACTTTTTCCGTTAGTGACCATCCAAATGCTATTGCATTATAATTATCGTAAATAAGTTCATTGGTCTGAGGATACAAGTCCCAAACAAACTCTCTTAGCCATAACACTAATTCGACGATTTCATCGCCAAATGGTCGAATAAATTTCAATAAGTCGTCTTTTTGATCTTTACTCATTGTTTTCAGTTTCGTTTAATGCTTGCTGCCAACGCTCCGCTTGCAGCCGCAGTGCGGGTTTTACTTGTATAGCGTTTTCAATTCGTCTGTCATTTGCAGGTTTGGTTAATGCCAGCCACCGGAAAACCACCCGCATTGCTCGGCTGACGGCTCGTTATGCCCAGTTGAAAATTCCTTTACCTTCAATAAAATCGTTTTATTAAATTTCTTTTGAATTAGTGAACTAAATGTTTTGCAATCCAAAATGCGGCTCCGGCAACTGCTGAAATTATACTAAATATCACAACCCCAACTTTCCAGAATTGTTCAGGGCTTAATTCACTCACCAGTTTACCTATTGTCAAAGTTTTTATATCTATTTGTTTATTGGTACTAGTTTGATTTTCAGCAATATTTTTCCAATCAATAAAAATCCCTTTGAACTCATCTGATTGAAAAAAGGTCTTATCTAATTTAGTTATTAAGGCGCGATATTCTAATCTATCCTTCAACTGACTATTTCGGACTAAACCATG
>PLMO01000099.1 GCA_003142515.1 Bacteroidales bacterium | reverse complement strand
TTTGTGGCTGAATCCACTGAATTTTTGATGGTTTGTCCGGCATCGGAAAAAACCCGGAAGCCATGCTCGGGGCAGAATATCTTTTCGACCCTGAGACCTCTGTGCAGGAGTGTATCAACCACATTTACCTTCCCTACCACCGATGCGGCATTTGCAACTACGGCAATGTTCTTGTGCCTAAGCTGGGAATAATAAATGCCGGTTCGTTCAGCTCCGCAATGAATCTGGGCAACAGATGCAAGGGAACTGACAACCAGAAGAATTGTTAACAGATATTTCAACATGTTAACAAAATTACGAATTATTCCGCTATTTCGCTATTTTTTAGCTAATGCGAAGCCCCAAAAAGAGCGCCTGAAATCATCGGGACCAGCCAGATTGCCCATACCATGATGCTGAACCGGTGAAAGTTCAGGATCATCTTCTCATTTTTCCGGGTCAGAACGACTGTTGCCCAGATAGCATGAAACAACATCAGGGCTATGGCGATATTCCCGGTTATGCCATGAAAAGTAACGGCAAAAAGTGATCCTGAAATCATACTCATAGCAGTGGTTCCGATGGTATCGGCAGTGAGTCCTCCCCAGAAGAATAGCGCATGCCACCATTTGAGTTTGCGCTGGAAACGTTCCGACCATACTCCAAAGGTATAGAGAGCAAGTGCAAGCAGGATAAAGGAAATGGCAATGGTTATGGTTCGGGAATGCATAAGGCAAAGATAAGAATTACGAATTACGAATTATATTTTTCGTAATGCTTACATTTGCAGCGAAACCACATCCTTTGAATACCGAACTCTTTATCGCCCGCAGGATACTGTCGAAGAACAAAGCCAACTTCTCGCGGCCCATTGTCAGGATTGCCATCCTGAGTATCGGGCTGGGGTTGACGGTGATGTTTGTTGCAGTTGCAATCCTGACCGGTTTCCAGAAAGAGGTTCGCGAAAAAGTGATCGGGTTTGGCGCCCACATCCAGATCTCTCATTATGATGAAAATTCCTCGCTGGAGACCAAACCAATCTCCATGCACCAGGATTTTTATCCTTCCCTTGAAACTGTTAAAGGGATACGGCACATACAGGTCTATGCCACCAAAGCAGGCATTATTAAAACAGCCGACCAGATCCAGGGTATCGTACTCAAAGGGATCGGGCCGGATTATGATGTTTCTTTTTTTTCGAACAAGATCATTGCCGGCCATTTTCTTCACCTCAGCGATACCGGAAAGACCAACGATGTGCTGATATCCAAGAACCTGGCATCATTGCTGAAACTTCACCTGAACGACGATATCAGGATGTATTTCATATCCGGGACCACAACACTGGGGAGGAAATTCCACATCGCAGGTATCTATGAAACCGGGCTGGAAGAGTTCGACAAAGTTTATGTTCTATGCGACATCAGGCATATCCAGAAACTGAACAACTGGCAACCCGATGAAGTAGGCGGCTTTGAGGTGATCCTCGATAATTTCAATGACCTCGGCAAAATGGGGAAGTATGTCTATCGTAAGATAGGAATGACGCTGGATGCGAAGACGATCCGCGACCTCTACCCCCAGATCTTTGACTGGCTTGATCTGCAAGACATCAATGTGCTCATCATTCTCGTATTAATGGTGCTTGTTTCCGGGATCACGATGATCTCGACGCTCCTGATCCTCATCCTGGAAAGGACCAATATGATCGGGATCCTGAAAGCGCTAGGAATGCCGAACAGAGGCATCCGCAGGGTATTCCTGATCAATGCAGTTTACATTATCGGGCAAGGGCTTTTCTGGGGTAATCTGGTAGGAGCTACCCTTTGTATTCTCCAGCAGAAGTATGGGATCATAACCCTGCCACAGGAATCATATTATGTTTCAGTTGTTCCGGTGAATCTTGAACTATGGAATATCCTCCTTCTCAATGCAGGAACCGTGGTTGTTTGCCTTGCCATGCTATTGTTGCCTTCGTTTGTAACAAGCAGGATTTCGCCAGTGAAGGCCATACGGTTCTCCTGAAAAACAAGTTCCCTGGATCCTTGTTATTTCTGGTGTAACCCGCATTCTCTGTTTTCAGGTGATTCCCACCACCAACGTCCGGCCCGTATATCTTCACCCGGCAATACTGCACGGGTGCATGGAAGGCAGCCGATGCTCGGATAGGCTTTATCATGCAAGGTATTGTAAGGAATCTTATGCGCATGTATATAGTCCCAGACCTGTCCGAGGTTCCAGTTGAACAGCGGATTCACCTTGATCTTTTTTTGAATATTGTCCCATTCAACGGATTTGGTCTTCTTCCTGGTAACTGATTGATCCCTGCGTAATCCGCACATCCATGCATCCATGCCCCGCAAAGCCCTTGAGAGCGGTTCTGTTTTCCGGATGAAACAACATAATTTCCGGTTCTCCACACTATCGTAAAAAAGGTTGATTCCATGGGAATTGACCATTTCCTCCACATCCAATGCATCAGGGAAACAGACCTCGATGGGGTTTCCGTATTTTTTCCCGGTGATAACGAGCAGGTCATAGGTTTCCTGGAATAACCGCCCGGTATCGAGCGTAAAGATTTTCATTCCGGGATCGATGCCGGCTATCATTTCAGTGATGACCTGGTCTTCTGCGCTAAGGCTGGTGGCAAAGGCAATCCTTCCGTTGAACTCTTCCGCAAAAAACCCGATGATCTCCTGAGGGGAAGCGCCTTCCAGCTGGGTGTTATATTTTTCTATTTCCTGATCCATCTTCAGTTAACTCTAAAAAAATACAAATATACAACAACTCGTTCCGTAGGTTGGAGAAAATTGTATTTTTGGGCTAAACAATCCTCCCATGAATGTCCATTTCATCGCTATTGGCGGAAGCGCCATGCATAACCTCGCCATCGCACTGCACAAAAAAGGAGTTACCATTACCGGATCTGATGATGAGATCTTTGAACCTTCGAAAAGCCGGCTTTCACGGTTTAACCTCCTGCCTTTAAAAGAAGGTTGGGACGAAGCAAATATCCATGCCGGACTCGATGCAGTGATCCTGGGCATGCATGCAAAGGCGGATAATCCTGAACTGCTGAAAGCGGAAAAGCTGGGGCTCAGGATATTTTCCTACCCCGAATACCTGTATGAACAATCGAAAGAGAAAACACGCATCGTCATCGGGGGAAGCCATGGAAAAACCACCATCACCGCAATGATCCTGCATGTAGCCCGCGAGAGCGGACTGAACTGCGATTATATGGTAGGCGCCCAGCTGGAAGGTTTTGATGTGATGGTCAAATTATCGGAAGAGGCTCGGTTCATTATCCTGGAAGGTGATGAATACCTCACCTCCCCTATCGATCGCCGGCCGAAATTTCATTTATACAAACCTGATATCGCCTTGTTAAGCGGTATTGCATGGGATCATATCAATGTTTTTCCCACCTTTGAGAATTATATCGAACAATTCACAAAGTTCATCAGCCTTATCTCACCCGGGGGAACCCTGATCTGGTGCAATGAGGATGAGGCGCTGAGGAAGATCTGCCCTGCAACCCGTCCGGATATCCATCTGCTTCCCTATTCATGGCCGCCTTACCATGTTGAAAACGGGATTACCCTGATCCGCTTCAACAACCAGGAGATTCCACTGCAGGTCTTTGGCAAGCATAATCTTCTCAATCTTAATGGTTCCAGGCTCGTTTGTAATGCAATGGGGATCACTGATGAACAGTTTTTCGCTTCGATACAAAGTTTCAAAGGCGCGTCCAAACGCCTGGAGCGGATTGCAGGGAATGAAGAAACTATCATTTTCAAGGATTTTGCCCATTCGCCTTCCAAACTGATGGCTACGCTCAAGGCTGTAAAGGAACAATATCCCGAAAAGAAACTGGTTGCCTGCATGGAGTTGCATACGTTCAGCAGCTTGAGCCGGGAATTCCTGAGTCATTACAAAGGATGCATGGATGCGGCCGACCGTGCGATCGTGTACTTCAACCCTCATGCGATCCAATTAAAAAAGTTACCTCCGATAACGGTTTTGCAAGTAAAAAAAGGATTTGCCAATGAGAGACTGGAGGTCTTCACGGATTCAGGCCAACTGAAGCAAAGCCTGATGCAGGAAAAATGGCATCAGAAGAACCTGCTGATGATGAGTTCAGGAAATTTCGATGGTCTGGACCTGGATGAGTTGGCGAGTAAGATCGTCACGCGTGACGCGTAACGCGTTACGAATAACCATTTATCCATTCATAGAAACAAGAAACTCTTCATTAGAATTGGTGAATCTCATCTTATCCCGGAGGAATTCCATTGCTTCTAGTGAATTCATATCGGCAAGGTGATTCCTGAGGATCCAGATCCTTTGCAGCACATCTTTTTCAAGCAGAAGGTCTTCCCTCCTGGTACTGGATGCTACAATGTCAATGGCCGGGTAGATCCTTTTATTCGAGAGTTTACGGTCCAGTTGTAACTCCATGTTACCGGTACCCTTGAATTCTTCAAAAATGACTTCGTCCATCTTGGAGCCGGTATCTGTAAGTGCTGTAGCGATGATGGTAAGTGAACCACCGTTCTCGATCTGGCGTGCAGCGCCAAAGAACCGTTTGGGTTTCTGGAGTGCATTGGCCTCAACACCACCGGAGAGCACCTTACCGGATGCAGGTGCAACCGTGTTATAGGCACGTGCCAGCCGCGTGATGGAGTCGAGCAGGATGACAACATCGTGTCCACATTCAACAAGACGTTTGGCCTTTTCAAGTACAATATTGGAGATGCGTGCATGGCGTTCGGCAGGCTCATCAAAAGTGGATGAAATAACTTCCGCTTTCACACTGCGCTGCATGTCGGTGACTTCTTCCGGTCGTTCATCGATCAGCAGGACGATCATGTAAACTTCCGGGTGATTGAATGCGATGGCATTGGCGATGTCCTTTAACAGTACTGTCTTACCGGTCTTCGGCTGGGCAACGATCAATCCCCTCTGGCCGAATCCGATGGGAGCAAACATATCGATGACACGGGTTGACAGGGAATCCTGGGGATGGCCGGTCAGCTTGAATTTTTTCATCGGAAATAAGGGTGTAAGGAAATCGAACGGGATGCGGTCGCGTACCTCTTCAGGCGTACGGCCATTGATCAGTTCAACCTTAATCAAAGGAAAATACTTTTCACCTTCTTTCGGCGGCCTGATCGTGCCCCTTACGGTATCCCCGGTTTTAAGTCCGAACAATTTGATCTGTGACTGGGATACATATACATCGTCGGGTGAATTCAGGTAGTTATAGTCGGAGGAACGTAAAAATCCATATCCATCGGTCATGATCTCAAGAACCCCTTCGGTTACTGTGATACCTTCAAATTCGAAGGTGTATTCCTCATGGTGTTTCTCGGGAAATTTCTTATGATATTCACGGTGTTTTCGCTCTTCAGGTTGGCCTTGATCATCACCTTGCTGAACGGGCTCACCTTCATTGGTTTCAACCGGCTCGACCTTGTCGATGGCCGGAATTTCAAGGTCACCATTTTTTTCATAAACGGGAACGCCTTGTTCCATGGGACGTTCGGCCGGATTTTCAAATTCAAAGGGTTCCGGGATATTCAATGGAAGATCATGCTGGCCTTCCGGTTGTTTCTCCGGCTGTTTTTCCGGCTGTTTTTCCGGTTGTTTTTCCGGTTGTTTTTCAAAAATTCTTTCCGGTTGTTGTTCCGGTTGTTTTTCAAAATGCTGATCCGGCAGTTTTTCAAAATGCTGTTCCGGTTGTTTTTCAAAAGTTCTTTCCGGTTGCTTCTCCGGTTTTTTCTCAGGGTCATCCGTAAAAACAGCTTTTACGAAAGGTGCAGCAGGAAGGTTTGTGGATGCTGCAAGCCGCGGTTTCATCAGTGTTCGTTGCCTTCGCGGCCGGAATTCTTTTTTAACCGTCTTTTTTTCTTTTTCGAGGAGTTCCTGGGACGGATTTAATGCCTGCTGATCCAGGATTTTATAAATGAGTTCCTGTTTGGTGAACTTATCAGGTTTGGTAATATTGAGTTGTTTTGCAATTTCTTTAATCTCGTCCAGTTCTTTACTGTCGAGTGATAAAATATCATACATTGGATTAAGATTTGATAATAATAAGTTGGATTGGGATGGAGTGGTAATGAATCACTTAATAAAAATATTTTTTGGAATAATCGATTTGAAAATAATGTTTGGTTGAATTCTTTTCTGACTGAATAATGTCAAATGAAAGATACCGGGAATNNCCTGTATTTATTCGTCGTTGCAGTCGCCTGCACGCTATTGTTTTTCTTCCCGATGATCGATTATATTGATCCCGGACTTGGAACATATAAGTTATTTGCCACAGGAATGAAATCCACAGGAGTTATGCCGGGGATTCTCTTTTTCTGGGAGACCTTTCCGATACTCATCCTGGTCATTGCTTCCCTGGTGTTGGCTTTGGTTACTATTTTCCTTTACAAAAGACGCATAATTCAGTTTCAACTTGTCAACATCAATGTTCTGCTAAATGTTTTGCTGGTGGCCTTGGTATTTCTGCTTTACAGCAGGATCTTTGAGAAGCGCCTTCATATTCCTTCGACTTACGAGTTCGGGATGTACATTCCACTGATCTCATTGGTTTTTTTGGTACTGGCCAGCAGGGCAATACGAAAGGATGAAGCACTGGTTAAATCTTCAGACAGGCTGCGGTAATCAATTATGAATTATGAATCCGGAAATATGAATTATGAACAAAATTGTTTTATGTATTCATCCATTAAATCATAATTCATAATCCATAATTCATAATTTCACCAGGTTCCTTCCCGACATCTCTCCATACTGATCCTCTATCCATGAATCCCATTATGGTGTGATCTTTTGCCAGTCGGAGATAAAGGGTGGTGAGGGAAAATTTTCCTTCTTCAGTGATCAGGGGGAAAATTTCCGGGTTAAGGATCTGGATGCCGCTGAAGGCGAGCATTTCCAAATTTCCGGAAGATTCAAATGAAAGGATCTTTTCCCCTGTTTTCAGATTCGTCCAACCACACAGGTGATGATCGGGATTGAAAAGAAAATAGCGGGAGGTCTCCCTCTTCCTGACCGCCAGTGTTGCGAGTGCATGAGATTGAAGGTGGTATTCCATCATGCTGTGAAGATCCAGGTCGGAAATAATATCAACATTCCTGACAAAAAAGGGTTCCCTACCGGCAAAGAACCTGGAAGATTTTTTCAGCCCGCCACCGGTATCGAGCAATTGATTCTTCTCGTCGGAGATAGTAATATTCAAACCAAAATTTATATTCTGATCGAGGTACTGGATGACCTGGTCCGCGAAATGGTGAACATTGATGATGATCTCCTTCACTCCATAATTTGCAAGATGCCGGATGGCGCCTTCAAGCAGGGTGCGGCCATCAATCTTTATCAGGGCTTTCGGGATGGTATCGGTGATAGGCCGGAGCCGCGTTCCCAGGCCGGCAGCCAGTATCATCGCTTTGGTTGGAATAGTTTGTTCAGGGTCCATGTGTTCAATAAATTATTTATTCAACTCTGTATGCTGAAGGTCGATCGTTACATCAAATTTTGAACGAATATGTTTGGCCAGTTCCCCGGCGCAATATACAGAGCGGTGCTGGCCGCCGGTACAACCGAAACTGACCACCAGGCTAGTGAACCCCCGTTCAATGTAGCTTCTTATACTCTGATCCACCAATGAACAGGCATGGTTCAGGAATTCCCCGACATCAGGTTCCTTTTCCAGGAACTCAATGACCTGAGGATCACTCCCGGTAACTGCACGGTATTCTTCATATCTTCCGGGATTGGGTAATGCGCGGCAATCAAATACGAATCCTCCTCCGTTCCCGCTATCATCGGCAGGAATCCCGGTTTTATATGAAAAACTTGAAATCTTTACAATTAGTTGGTTGCTTGTTTCTTTGAAAGAACGAAATGCCGGGTTGACAATGATCTTTCCCAGCGCTTCCCACAGCATGGGCAAGGGCACAGGAAGTGATTTTGTGTCTAATAAATACTGCAAATTCGCTATGGCAAAAGGTATACTCTTCAGGAAATGGGGTTTGTTCTCATAATATCCGCGGAAACCATAGGCTCCCAAGGACTGGAGGATGCGTATCAGGACAAACCCTGAATAAAATTTATGAAAGGATTTCCGGTCGACAGGATAATAATTTTCCAGAACATCAAGGTAATATTTCAACAACAGCTCTCGTACTGGTTCAGGGACCGATGCTTTTGCATCGTATAAAAGGGAAGCGATATCGTATTGCAGGGGCCCTTTCCGGCCTCCCTGGTAATCAATGAACCAAGGTTCACCCTGTATCAGGATGATGTTCCTCGATTGAAAGTCACGGTACATGAAATGGTCTGATCCTGCGCCCAGAAGGAACTGCACAAGAGTATGGAAATCATCCTCCAGTTTCTGCTCATCAAACGGTACCTTCGCCAGCTTCAGAAAATAGTATTTAAAATAATTCAGATCCCACATCATCGACTGGCTGTCGAACACTTGCCGCGGATGACATTTTGAATAATCCAGTTCCTTTCCTGCGACCACCTGGAAAACCGGTAAAAAACTGATGACCTTTTTGTATATCCTGATCACATCTTCAGGGAAATCCCGATCATCCTTCCGGTTCCCGGAAAGGTAATTAAATAAGGTCAGATCGCCCAGGTCGCTGAGCAGGTATACCTGTCCTGATGGATCCGTTGCATGTATCAGGGGAACCGGCAGCTTATGCCGGTGGAATTTTTGAGAGAAGGAAATAAACGCCTCATTCTCTTTCCGGTCTTCATTGAATACACCCATCACCGAACCTCGCCCGCCTTCCAAACGGTAGTACTTCCGGTAAGAACCGGATACGGGAAGGAAGGTTATGCTTTCCGCTTCAGTTCCCGCCCATTGATGATACAACTCCTTTATTTCTAATTCTTCATTTTTCATTTTTCATCCTTCATTAAACTTCAACAACTTTGATCTCCGGTTCAATAAATACAAGATATTTCTTCACTTTCGTGTAGCCCAGTTCATTCATCAATTTGCCATAAAGTCCGATCTGTTTTTCCTGTTCTTTCGTAGGTTTCCCGGTTTTAAAATCCAGTACAATCGCCTCATTCTCCCTGATGATAACCCGGTCGGGCCTGTATACATGCCCGTTTTCACGCAGGATCTCGGCTTCGACCCGGATTTTATTGTCAGGAAGAAAAAACGGGCGGATCAATGGATCGGCGAGCAATAAGCGGATTTTTGTCAGTAATTGCTCCATTTGGTTTTGATCGATCATCCCTTCATCATTCATCTTCAGGAGAACATATTCCTCATCTCCTGTTTTCAGGATCCTTGAAAAAGCAGTATGAACCAGGTTTCCCCATTGGAAGTTTTTCAGAGGATCGGCGATGTCCCAGGCTTCAGGGGCGCTGGTACGGATCAGCACTTTTTCGCGCCAATCGCTGCTGATCATGGAGGTCAAAGATCTTTTGGCAATTGTTTTGCCATTCACTTTTGCTTTATGCTGGGAAACCGTTCCAAATTCATATACTCTATTTTCTTCCGACCACAGTTCCGATTGTTGCAGGTAGTGGAAAAAGAATGCAGGGACGGTTTCGGGAGTTCCGGGATTGGCCGGCGGGGCAGGAGAAAACACGAACAACCTTTCTTCCGGGCGTGTCATCGCAACATAGAGCAGGTTGATGGTATCCAGCAATGTTTTATCTTTTTCCTCCGCTGACCGTTCGCTGAATTCCGTTTTCTCCATGGATTTACCGGTTTCAAGCATTGCAGCCTGAAGTCCATGAAATCCTGCTTTCGGAAGATCCACCCAAAGGTATTTTTTTGTTAACATCTTCTTTTCCGTAAAAAACGGAAGGATCACGACCGGAAACTGCAGGCCCTTGGCCTTGTGCATGGTCATGATGCGAACTGCATTCATGCCATCGGGCATGATGATGGAAAACGAATCCTTGTTTTCATCCCACCATTCAAGGAAATCCACTGCGCTGGAAGAATGTTTCCGTGAATATTTCAGAACGGTATCCAAGAAGAACTGGAGGTAGGGATCGGCGTTGGAATCCGGGTAAAACACCCGCACCAATTCCTCGATGGCATCGTATACCGGCCTTGTTCTTAGCCTGTCGGGATATACCAGTATTTCGTTTTCCTGCAATAGCCGGAAGATAAAATCCTTGCCGGGTTTTGAAGGGATCCCCGACAGTAATCCATGAAGGCCGGGAGCCGGAAGTTTCCCTTTTCCATACAGGTAGGTAAGCAGTTCCGCAATCAGGACAATATTGTTCGATCCATACAACAAACGCACGAACCCTGTCAGGAAGTTGACTTCGGGCGAGTGCATGAGCATTAGCGATTCGGCGGAGATTACGTCGATGCCATTGCCCAGAAGGAATCGTGCGATCTCGCTTCCTTCTTTATTTCTCCGGCAGAGAATGGCGATATCCTGTTTTAGGAAACCTGCTGCTTCCTGTTCATGGATGGTTTCCAGGATGCATGATCTCATGTATTCCCTGAATTGTTCACCTTTCAGTTCCCTCCCAGCAAATTCCATGCGGATATATCCACCGTCAGTACCGGTCATTGATTTTTGTTCGAGACTGTCGTAGACCAGTTGATTATATGGGGTTAACAGGGTTTTTAGTTGTGAAAAGAATGCATTATTAAATTCGACGATCTCCTTTTTTGACCTGAAATTTGTATCGAGCGATTCCTTATCGAAATGATCCTTTAAAATCTTTTCGCTTTCCTGGAGTGACTTGTTCATCTCGCTTCCGGGGATGGCAGGCAAATCAGCAAACTGCCTTACATCCCCGTTTCTCCAGCGGTAAATGGCCTGCTTACCATCTCCGACCACGAGATTGAAAAACCCGGTGGAGAGTGAATTTTCCACCAAAGGAATAAGATTGTGCCATTGAAGGATGGAAGTATCCTGGAATTCATCGATCAGGATATGGTTGAATTTTTCACCCAAACGCTCATAAATGAAGGGAACCGGCTCATGCAGGATGAACCGCGAGATACGCTGGTTGAATTCGGAGATGTGGACAATGTTATTTTGTTTCTTAAATCCGTCGAGCAGCTGCCCTATCACATTCAGCACCGCCATGGGGAAAAGGGTTTTCAAAACTGCCAATGAAAGATGGTACAGGTTTTTCCCTTCCCTATATATACGATGTATCTCCATATAAATTGCAGTCAATTCAGGTTTGAGGTTCAGGATCGCTTTTTTCTCGGCAACACCGGCACTCC
>PLMO01000062.1:9915-27149 GCA_003142515.1 Bacteroidales bacterium | reverse complement strand
GCTCTGCGGCGGGGAGCTTCATTAAACAGGATCAATATTTAACAATTATGAGATATGATTAACATTTCCATAATAAACAATGGGGTTGTAACTTGTGTGATTCCGGAGGGCCGGCTCGATACGATGAACAGCAACTTTTTCAATGAAAAGCTCCTAATGTTGCTTGAAAAGGAGGAATACCTTGTTATCGATTTTACCAACTGTAACTATCTTGCAAGCACCGGGATACGTTCGTTATTGGTAGCGGCAAAAAAACTGGGTGAAAAAGGAGGAACCCTGATGCTTGCAGGCTTGTCGGCCGAAGTGTTCCAGATTCTTGAAATGGCCGGGTTGCAAACGATCTTTCGCATATTTAAGGACATAAGAACTACTCATGATGAAATCATCCGGTTGAAAATGAAGGCTTCTCAAAGTTCAGAAATACAAGCAGGTAACAACTATTATCAACTTGATCAGCTCGAAACAAAGAATCAACCTGCATTAATCTGGCAAAACAAAGAGATTGTCGGCTATAATGAACTGATCATATCCATAGGAATGGGTTCTCCGGCCGAATCTTTGGCCGAAGATGAAGAAAACCAGGGGTTGTTTATTACAGTCGGTAATTGTTCCGGCTTTATCCCTTTTGACACAAAATTACTTCCGGAATTCAGGGTACTTAAAGATCCGTCAAGTGGGGGGATTTTCCTTCGTTGGGCTCTTTCCTTTGGCAGGGATCCGGGAAGCCGGGTTAAGTTGATAACACCTTCAGGCATTCCTCTGGGCCAGTTGCTGGATGATAGTATACAACTCCCGCTTCCGAATGATCTTGGAAAGCTGCAGGCCATAGTGGTTGTTGATTTCAACGATTTAGCACCTTCTATCTCTCTGGAATGCATTTTGGATCAGAAAGATCCTATCCTTATGCAATCTCTTATTCCGGCAGAATTATCCCGGAATATTCAGGTAACCGGAAATAGCAACCAATTTTTTGGGGCCAGATTCCTTTTAAATCAGCTGCCGGATTTATTTTCCAATGAGTCCTTCCTGGATTTTGCCAATCGTACATTAACGATTGAAAATATCGAAGGGGTAACGCTTCCTGATCTTTCTGAAAACCTTTCCAAACCTATAGTTTTTCTGTGTTATTCAGATGATTTGATTGATGCAACATCCCAACGGATCAAAGTTGAAACCAATGATGATTTTGTTTTCGAATCCTACAAAAGTTTCTTAACCAGGAGGTTGTACAATGATTCGGCCAGGGTAGTCGTGAAACAACTTCATGGAGGATATTCAGCCCAGACCTTTCAGGTGGAGTCCTATGACCATCATGGCCGCAAACTGAGACCCACTGTTCTGAAGATAGCCAACCGGAACCTGATCTCCCGGGAAGCAGACCGTTGTCAGCGTTTTTCCCTGCCGTATATTATGAACAATAGTGCTATGGTTCTGGGAACGGCATTCTTTTGTGATACCGGGGCTCTCCGTTATAATTTTGTAGGAATCGGAGGGGAACAGACCCAACTGAAATGGCTAACCCATTATTTTAATACATGGCCGGCTGAAGAACTTGAACCGCTTTTTGATAAAATATTTCTCCGGATTTTGAAACCATGGTATGGTCAGCCGGTGAAAGAAAAAATCTATCCCTATCGTGATCATGATCCGACCTTTACATTCTTTTCAACCTTGTGCGAAACAGCCGGTGAACTTTTTTCCATCCCTGCGGATGAAAAATATATGAGGATCGAAGAAACAGGTCAGAAACGGATCAATCCGTATTGGTTTCTCAAATACGAGTATTCGTTCAGGCGTGACGATTCAATCGATTATTATACTTCCATATGTCATGGCGATTTGAACATGCAGAATATTTTGCTTGACGGGGAAATGAATGTCTACCTGATTGATTTCTCGGAGACGCGGCCTCGCTCGGTCGTGTCTGATTTTGCCCGTCTTGAAGCCATTTTCATGATCGAACATGCCCCGCTGGAAACCGTGGATGACCTTAAAGAGATGATCGAATTTACCACAGGATTTTACAATACGGTCCGTTTGGATCAACTACCTGAACACAGATGGGAGGGGAAATCCCCGGGTGTGATGAAGCGAAATCTGGCATTGACTTTGAAAATGAGAAAGTATGCCATTGAATGTACTTCCGGAGAAATTACTATTGTTCCTTACTATATTGCCTTGCTCGAATGGATACTCCCGATTGTATGTTACGGGGGCATTTCCCTGCCCCACAAAAAGCTGTCAGCCTATGTGGCGGGGCTCATATGCGAAAAAATCATGGAATGTGACGATATACGTATACCATAAAAAAAGCAAAATGAATTAATTGGGTTAAATAGATAATTTTAATTATTTTTACTGCAGTATTAACCTCAAAATCAATTTCTATGATCAAGAAATTAATTCTTGCAACGCTTGCAGGATCTGTTGTACAATTCCTGCTTGGGTGGCTGATTTACGGCCTTTTACTGGCGAATTTTATGAATTCCCACACGACACATTACGAAGGTCTGATGAAGGATATGAATACAGGATCCTTTATTATCTTGATTTTTATATCAGGACTGGTAATGTCGTTTTTAATAACTTACATTTTCCAACGTTGGGCAAAATTTGAGAAATTTTTTATGGGACTGGCTGCCGGTATGCTCCTTGGCTTTTTACTGGCTCTTTCTTATGACTTGTACTTCCTGGCTTCGATGAATATGTTTTCCGTAAGTGCCATGATTGTGGATATCATTGCCAATACTGTCGTTGTGGGCATTGTCGGTGCTGTTATAGCGTGGGTTCTGGGTTTTAAATCAAAAGCTGTTCCTATTCAGTAATGTTGCCGTCATAGAACAATTTTACTAATAAAACCACCCTCGACTAAAGTCGAGGGAATTATAAAACGGTCATCTAAAGCTGACCTTACTCGTCACCAGAAATTTGAAAAGATTAATCTTTGAACCCACCCTGATCTGGTATTTACCTGAAAAATCTCCATAACTGATAGCCAACTCAAGGCGTTGTGAACTATTGATAAAACACACATTGTCGCCCACAGGGACAGAGGAATAGGTTGTTCCAATTGTGATGGTCAAATGGGTAGTATCGGATGTAAGGTTTAGCACTGTACCGACCGGAATATTTGTCATCAGGCTGGCCGGTATATTTGTAACACAGTTGCCAAAGTTATCTGTAAACAGAACCTCCCCTTTTATTGTATCTCCCGAGATTACCGGGTCCTGTACCTGGAATTTCAGGGGATTGGTGCAAACCGGTCCAAAAGATGAAAGCGGAATTCCTGAAATCAAAGAAAGAATTGCGCGCTTATAGAATTCTTCAAATGTAAGATTTTCGGGAAGCGCACCACCAAGCACCAGTGGGTTTTCGATGAAATAACATTGCGTCATAGGATAAATATCCAGGATCCGGGTCGAAAGCGTGTTGTCGGGAGCTATTATAAATTCATTATCGACCTGGTATACGATTCGCTTGCTGGAAGTGCCCGGTTCCACAATACCGGCAATGTATGTCCCTTTCGGATAATCCAAAACTGTCATGGAGAGCAGATATGATCCCTGAAAAACATCAAATGCTTTTGACTGAAAATATTGGATCTGCATATCGGGATGAGCCGACTTCACTGCGCCTAAAATACCAACCATGATGTCGCTGCTGGGATCATTATCGGAAATGATTACAAGGGTTTTTGGCGTTTCGTTATAACATTCCGTTTCCTTTTTTTTGCAGGATGTAATTAGTGTCTGTCCATAATATCCCCCATTTTGTTGATAACCGATATATTTCTTGAAGCGCGGGGGGATTTTTCGCATCAAAAGATCTATATTCAGCCATACTCTACTACTGTTACCATAGTTAATAGTTTTAAAAATGTTAATGAATGAATTTTGACCCGGGGGACATACCCAGGGTTTGCTCCACTATGCGGGGGGTTTTATGGAGGTACCCCATCCACACATGGACATGGAGAATTTTTCCTAAGCTGTGATTTAGGTTGGAATTGGTAATTAGGAAAGTCTCTACAGATATCTAAGACGAATGAGTAAGATCACCCCCATTATTGGAAAAAACGATTAAATTGACCACTCCTCTCCAGTATGGACTGTGCTGTTATTCGATTAGATTTCATTGACTTTTGATTTATTATCCGTATATTTATCCACTTACTTTTACAAAAAACCAAATTAATAGTTCAGACGGTTATTGGAGTCGTTTCTTAATCATTTACTACGATGAAGAAAACTTTAATTCTGGTCATTCTGTTTTTAATGATGACTAATTTATTTTGCCAGACGAATAAATATCGCCCTTTTCCTGATTCAAATGCCATCTGGGATCAATCCATCTGGTATCTTGATGGTTGCTGTCAAGTTTCAGATGATCAAAGCCTTTATATTTCAGGGGATACCACGATCGGGCCTTATACCTACCATAAGCTCTATATTAACGGCTATACCTCTGAATTCTGTCCGCCTCCGGATTGTGGTAATCCCTTCCCGCCCTACTATCATATTGGTGATTACTGGGGGGCATTCCGACAGGATACCCTGAATAAAAGGGTATATTTATATCAAGGGAAAGACACCCTCGCTTATGACTTCAATCTTAATGTCGGAGATCAAATACATTCATGCTTGAATTATTGCGGCAATTCTGTTCATTCCATTGATTCAGTTCTTGTCGGTAATAAATACACTAAACGCTTTTGGCTCAGTTGTAATGGGCATAATGATTATGTAGCATTAATTGAAGGAATTGGCAGTACATATGGAGCATTTGCATCATTGTTATTTCCTTTTGAGTCAGGAAGCTCTTTAGGGTGTGTGAAAGAAAATAATCAAACCATTTGGCCGTCAGATATAGATGGATGTGCATTAATTACCAACGTTAATGAACTAAGTATAACCCCCCGGATCTTTATTTATCCCAATCCTGCAACCGATAAAATAACAATTGAAGCATCCTCAGCCCATTCCCAAAGCCAACTATCAATAATGAATCTTAACGGTCAGGAACTCATCACACGGCAAATCACCCAACCCAAAACACAATTGGACATATCAAGTCTGCCCAGCGGGGTTTATTTTGTGCGGGTGACCAATGACAGGACGGTGACGGTGGGGAAATTTGTTAAACAATAAAATCTGACAGCACGTTTTTAAACAAAAATCATATGAAAAAACTTATCTACATCTTAATGTTCCTGTTTCCAGTTTTTGCCTTTGCCCAACAACCTTGGTACAAATATTCACCGATGGAATATACGTGGAAATATGTTGGAAATGAAGGTTTCTCAAATCTTTCATATTATTCAAGTCTTGCTTTCAGCTCATCAGGGCGACCCTATGTTGCGTATGAGGATGGTGGAAATTCGTATAAGGCAACTGTCATGAAATTTGATGGAACCAATTGGGTAATTGTCGGAAATGCGGGTTTTTCATCAGGTGAAGTTGTTAGTACGAGCCTTGCATTCAGCCCATATAGTCAACCTTATGTTGGTTATGAGGATATTGAAGATTCCTTAAAAGCCACAGTGATGAAATTTGATGGGACCGCATGGGTGAATGTGGGTTCAGCAGGTTTTTCATATGGACAAGCTTCATGGACTTGCTTAACATTCAGCCCTTTCGGACAACCTTATATCGCATTTTGTGATGGTGCAAATTCAAATAAAGTAACTGTTATGAATTTTGATGGAACTGAATGGAGGGTTGTTGGATTAGCAGGTTTCTCCTCAGGAGATGCAGTATGGATAAGCCTTGCCTTCAGTTTATCCGGTCAGCCCTATGTTGCTTATGAAGATGGTGGGACAAATTACTATAAAGCAACCGTAATGAAATTTGACGGGACCAGTTGGGTGAGTGTTGGTCCGGTTGGATTCACTTCCGGTACAGCCGTATATACAACTTTAGCTTTCAGTTCATCAGATCAGCCATATTTAGCTTACTGGAATGAAAATACATTTCGGGTGATGGTAATGCAATTTGACGGAAACAATTGGGTGAACGTGGGTGACAGCGATATTTCACCACGAGAGGTTGTGGGTTCATTAAGTTTCGCGTTTAACCCATCCAACGGTCAGCCCTATGTAGCATTTAATGACTCTGCAAACCTTGGTACCACAATGAAGAAATTTAATGGAACAGATTGGGTGAATGTTGGTTTACCCGGCTTCTCAGCCAGTGACGATAATTATTTAAGCCTGGCATTCAGCCCATCCGAGGGTCAGCCCTATGTGGCTTATCAGGATTATAGTAATTCTCAAAAAGTAACCGTAATGAAATACGATTCCGTTTATATTGGAATCAATGAGCAACAGGAATCAAGATTATTTTTGTATCCTAATCCGGCAATAGATAAAATAACTATTGAAATCCCAGCCGTACCAGCCAACAGCCAATTATCCATAATGAACCTTGACGGACAAGAACTCATTACCCACCAAATCACGCAGCCAACCACTACCATTGATGTCAGCAATCTGCCCAGTGGTGTCTATTTTGTGCGGTTGACAAATGATAAGACTGTGGAGGTGGGGAAGTTCATTAAGCAATAACATCCCGGGAATTCATTACTTTGAATGAGGGGTCAATTTGAAGTGTAACTAGGGGCTCACTTTGAGCGGCTTTTCCTAAATTATGGCTTGGGCTAACAAAAATTGTTAGACTTTCAAGCGAACTTTAACTAAGTTAATGAGCTTTTAGAACCAACCATCATTAAAATAATTAGAATTGCTTTTGTCGTGGAAATCGAAAACCTAATGATGGACAGTATCCTGAAAGCTGAATAATGCTATATTAATAATATAAGGAGAAGCAACTATAGTTTTCAATGGAATGATTAAAATTGGATGAATGTGTCCACAGCTTTCCTTTGATTCACATTTTGCAACCTTGCAAACTTTGCAAATTTTGCAGTTTTGCAAAATGAAAACAAACAAATGACAAAGGTTCATTTTAACGTTGCTGTCTAAAGAAATCAATATAATAATCGGAAGTAAATAGAAAGAAAGTTTCAGTAATGTTACAGTACAAAAAATAAAAACTTCGATAAATTGCTAATATACAGCTCATTATCGAAGTTTTATAGTACCCGGAGCCGGAATCGAACCGGCACGAGATTGCTCTCATTGGTTTTTGAGACCAACGCGTCTACCTATTCCGCCATCCGGGCGAGGAGGGTGTGGGTTTGGGTGTGAGTGTGTGCATGGGGTGTGGGTGTTCCCCTCCCTCTTGGGGGAGGGGTCAGGGGTGGGGCTGTAGGGCGCAAAGATATTCAAATTTTCTATTCAAATTCAACAACGAATACCAAAAAACGAATAACGAACAGCGAACAGCAAGCATTTGGATAATTGCCGGGGAAGATGTACTTTCGCGCCACAATCCAAATCCTCCCCGGTATGCCCGATAAAGTAAAAATTTTTTCCGGCCGCACCACACAATACTTAGCCGAGAAGATCGCCCGGAGCTATGGCACCGAGCTCGGTACCGTTGTCGTTACCGATTTCTGCGATGGCGAATTCCAGCCCTCCTTTGAAGAAAATATCAGGGGAAACGACATCTTTATCGTTCAATCTACCTTTGCACCTGCCTCCAATCTCCTCGAATTGCTTATGCTCATTGATGCAGCCCGCCGGGCATCTGCACGCAACATTATCGCCGTGATCCCCTATTTCGGGTTTGCCCGCCAGGACCGTAAAGATAAACCCCGCGTTTCCATCGCAGCCAAACTGATGGCCAACCTGCTCTCAACCGCCGGGGTGCAACGCATCATCACCATCGATCTCCATGCCGACCAGATCCAGGGATTCTTCGATGTCCCGGTCGANNACCGACTTCGTGATCTGCTACAAACAACGCAACAAACCAAATGAAATAGGTAAAATGGCACTGGTGGGAGATGTAACCGGAAGGGACGTGGTACTGGTAGATGATATCGTGGATACTGCCGGAACACTTACCAAAGCAGCCCACATCATCATGGAAAACGGAGCCAGCAGTGTGCGGGCCATTTGCACCCACCCGCTCTTCTCAAACAATGCCATGGACCGGATCGAAAAATCACCCATCCTCGAAATGGTGGTTACCGATACGATCCCTTTGAAAAAGGAAAGTAAAAAAGTTAAAGTCCTCTCCACCGCTAGCCTCTTCGCAGAAGTCATCAAACGCGTGGAAAGCCATGAATCGATCAGTTCGTTGTTTAAGTTCGGGGAGTAAGCAAGCGGACAAGTTGAACAAGTTGGACAAGTTGAACAAGTTGAACAAGTTGAACAAGTTGAACAAGTTGAACAAATTGAACAAGCGGACAAAAAGTAAAACAAATTAAGAACTTTAAAAACTTTACAAACTTTATAACTATCATTATCAATTATCAATTATCAATTGTCAATTATGAAACAAGTATCATTGAGCGGTTCTCTCAGAGAGAACGTAGGGAAAAAAGATGCTAAAAAACATCGCAAGGAAGGAAATATTCCCTGTGTGATGTATGGCGGTAAGGAACAGATCCATTTTGTGGCAAGCGACAAGGCTTTCCGCAAGCTGATCTTTACTCCTGAAGTCTATACTTTTAACCTGGATATTGCAGGAAAAACCTACGATGCAATTATGCAGGATGTGCAATACCACCCGGTAACGGACAACATCCTCCATGTGGATTTTCTTGAGATCCACCCGGAAAAACCCGTCAGCATCAGTGTCCCGGTGAAGGTCATCGGCACGGCGCCCGGTGTGCTGAAAGGGGGTAAGCTGATCCTCAAGACCCGGAAACTGAAAATCATGGCGTTTCTGCAGAATCTTCCGGACGAAATTACCGTCTCCATCGATCCGCTGGATATCGGTGATTCCGTAAAAGTTAAAGACCTTGCAGTAGAGAACATCACCTTTATGGATTCTCCCAACACCATCATCATAGGCGTTCGTACTGCCCGCGTGCTGGTGGAAGAAACCCCTGTTGAAGGCGTTGCTGTCGAAGGCGCTGAACCTGAAGAAGGCGCTGAAAAAGGTAAAGGCACTGAAAAAGGCAAAGGCGTTGAAAAAGGCAAAGAAGGCGAAGGAGAGAAGAAGTAATCTTTTCTTGTTTCATGGCATAGGAGGTGTAGGGTTGCTAACTTTACACCTTCTATGTTTAATTTGAAAATAGCGAAATAGCGAAGTAGCGAAATAATTATCAATTGTCAATTATCAATTATCAATTACCCTAATGGCTAACGCCTAACGCGTAATGAAATACCTGATCATCGGCCTGGGAAACATCGGTGACGAATACACCAACACCCGTCACAATATCGGGTTTGTGGTGGCGGATGCCTTTATCTTCGACCGGAAGGTGGAATTTGCCACCGGAAGATACGCTTCGGTTGCCAGGGCTTCGCTGAAAGGAAGAACCTTTGTCGTTATCAAACCTACCACCTACATGAACCTGAGCGGGAAAGCCGTTAGGTATTGGATGACAAAAGAAGATATCCTCCCTGAAAACATCCTGGTGATCATTGATGACCTTGCTCTTCCGCTTGGTTCCCTGAGACTGCGAAAAAAAGGCAGCGATGGCGGCCACAATGGACTGATCAGTATCAACGAAGAGATCGGTACCACCGGGTATGCCCGTTTACGCATCGGCATCGGCGACAATTTTGCTAAAGGCCATCAGGTGGATTATGTGCTGAGCCGTTGGACAAAAGAAGAAGAAACAATACTTCTGCCCCAAATCGCGATAGCAGTGGATATCATAAAAAACTTTGCACTTGTCGGGATTGACAGGACGATGAACGAGTTTAATTCGTGACGCGTCACGCGTTACGCGTTCAGATCCAACCGTTCAGTTTATAATAAACAATCGCAAGCCATTCCCGAAGGATCAGCTGTTCGTAATGAAACTGGGTCCAGAACTCGTAACGGGCAGTTATGTTTTTCCCAATGGGCGGTAGCCATCTTTTTCCACCCAGTAACCTGTCATCAAAAGAAAGGTCCGATTCAATGGCCGTTTCAAAGGCCGGTGCCCCGTCGACCAATAAAAAACCTGCTTTCCGGAAAGTCCGCACAGCCCGGTAGAGGTGTTCGGGAGACGTAACTATTAGAATTGATTTGAATTTCGAATATTGATCAACGAATGAAGAATTTCGATTAACCACATCAATTTGTGACTCTGTGACTTTGTGACTCTGTGACTTTGTAATACCTCGACGTTCATCATTCAAAATTCCTTGTTCAATATTCGTTATTCTTTTAAAAAGATTCATCGCCTGCGCCCTCGTATTAGTTCCTAAGGATTCGAACGAGATCCTGTTTCCGGAAATCCCTCGTAAAATAAGTTCTTCTTTCATCTGGTATACGGAACTCAGGCTGTCGGCGGTATCACCGGGAAGGGCAATGATGATCTTCGACCGGGTAAAATGATTCCCGAGCCGGGCAGCATACCAGGTACGNNACGATAACTTCCGGTACGCGATGAATGCCTGCGTGTTTCGTGCTCAGGTTATACCACGTCCAGAAAGGAGCAGAAGTAAGACAGAAGATAAACAGGATGAGAAAAAGGAATCCTAAAAAGAAAAAGATATATTTCAGGATGCGAAGGGTCATTCCACAGTGACTGATTTTGCAAGATTCCTGGGTTGATCCACATTGCAATGACGCATGACTGCAATATGGTATGAAAGAAGCTGCAATGGGATCGTTGCGATCAGGGGAACCAGGAATTCCTCGGTCTCGGGGATCTCAATATAGTGGTCGGCTAATTTTTTTACGGCTGTATCACCTTCATTGATGATGGCGATGATCTTGCCTTTGCGTGCCTTCACCTCCTGGATATTGCTGATGACCTTTTCGTAGGTGCCTTTTTTGGTGGCAATCACCACAACCGGCATATGGTCGTCGATGAGTGCAATAGGGCCATGTTTCATTTCAGCAGCGGGATAGCCTTCAGCATGGATGTATGAGATCTCCTTAAGTTTCAATGCTCCTTCCAGTGCAATGGGGAAATTGTAACCGCGTCCCAGGTACAGGAAGTTCCGCACATCCTTGTAGATGTTTGCGATCGCTTTTACCTGTTCATTCTGCCTTAGTGTAGCCTCCACTTTATCGGGAATGGTTTCCAGTTCCGACAGGATCTGGTGAAACCGTGACTGGGTGATAGTTCCTTTTTTCAGTGCGATCTTGAGCGCCATCAGGGTAAGTACCACCACTTGTGCCGTAAAAGCTTTGGTAGAAGCCACCCCGATCTCAGGACCGGCATGGGTATAAATGCCTGCATGGGTAGCTCTTGCAATAGACGACCCGACCACGTTGCAGATGCCCAGAACGGTTGCTCCTTTCGATTTGGCAAGTTCGATGGCCGCCAGTGTGTCGGCAGTCTCTCCCGATTGTGATATGGCGATCAGAATGTCTTCTTCACTGATGATCGGGTTCCGGTACCGGAATTCAGAGGAATACTCTACTTCCACCGGTATCCTCGCAAGATCTTCAAAAAGATATTCGCCTACCAGTCCGGCATGCCAGGAAGTTCCGCAAGCCGTGATGATGATCCGCTTTGCGTTGATCAGCTTTTGTTCATATTCGCGGATCCCCCCAAGGGCGATGATCCCCTGTTCCGGATGCAACCGTCCGCGCATGCTGTCGCGGATAGACCGGGGTTGTTCGTAGATCTCCTTCAGCATGAAATGATCAAACCCGCCTTTTTCGATGGAGGTCAGGCTAAGTTCAAGCTTCTGTATATAAGGCGTTTTGTTCTGGTTCTTGATGGTTATTATCTTCAATTCCTTGTTGCGCTCAATGATTGCGATCTCTTCATCGTTCATGAATACCACGTTATTGGTATATTCCACGATGGGTGTCGCATCCGATGCAACGAAAAATTCACCTTTTCCGACACCGACCACCATGGGGCTGCCTTTACGCGCAGCAATGAGAAGATCCGGGTTTTCCTTCGATATCACCACGATCGCATAAGCGCCGATCACCTGGTTAAGGGCAATACGGACTGCCTCTTCCAGTTCCACCTTTTCATTTTCCTTGATGTCTTCGATAAGGTATATGAGAACTTCCGTATCCGTTTCACTGGTGAAAATATATCCACGGTTGATCAATTCACTGCGGAGGGAAGCATAATTCTCGATGATCCCGTTGTGGATGATCGCCAGGCTTTTATTCCTGGAAAAATGGGGATGTGCATTCACCTGGTTAGGCTCGCCATGCGTTGCCCAGCGGGTATGCGCCATGCCTATTGTCCCTGAGATATCTTTATCTTTAATAAAAAGTTCCAACTCTGAAACCTTTCCTTTGCATTTATAGATATGCAGGTCGTCATTCAACAGGCATATTCCTGCGCTGTCGTACCCGCGGTATTCCAACCTGTGTAACCCTTTAATAAGGATGGGATAAGCTTCCCGCGGACCGATATAAGCAACAATTCCACACATAGTAATGACTTAAGAGGATCAAAGGTAGCTGATTTTGCCGGAATAATCAAAAATGCAGGTAAGATTCCCTGGAAATTAGCAAACTGGTTAACCCTGAGGTTAGTGAAGTTTTGTATAGATAACCTGCAATTTTACCCGGTCGGCAGAGAAACCTGGAAGTTGCGGTTTGGTTCCGGTCAACATCACACGATTGGTGACCAGGACGTTGGTGGAGGGATCATTGGCCATAAGGTACATGTCATAATTTTTTATTTTCCCATCGACGACCTGTTGCATATGGCGGGTAATCCTGAACTGATAGGTTCGCGCGGTAGTGTTGTAGTAACCACCGGCATAAGAAGTACCCTCAGTTTCATCGACTAGAAAGGCCACATTTCCTGCCGTATCCACTATAACCAAGGTAAGTTTAACCGGAGGTTGAAGCGTAGTATCGGTTTCTGCATTTTTAATGGTCAATGTCGCATTGTTGATAGCAATCTTTCCTGATTTCCCGAAGGTTTTAAGAAAAGGAAGCCGTATCCGCACCCTTACACCGCCCAATCCCTGGATGAAAAGGTTGTTTTTTCCAAGGGTGGTATCATGCAGAAGAACCTGTTGCCGGAATTCGGATGAAGCATTTAGGTAATGATTATGATCGAAGTGGTTGAATCGGGCACAAAGTGAGTTCCCAATAATATTGAAATGCAGGGAATCGTTGTCTGCATTATGAAAATACACGACAATTCCCGAGAGTAAACTGGTCGGGTCGAAAGATAATAAAGCGCCGCCAGAGGCAGTCCGTGACGATTCGATGTACAATCCTTTCATGAACTCAAGAAAATTAACGTTTGTGCTCAGGGATGCTGCCGGGGCGTGAAGAATTTTGTTCCCGAAATAGTTTGTGAATTGGTTCAGGTTGATCCGGATATGGGGCGCTGTTTTGACCCCCCCGATGGTCAAACTATCATACCGTGCAGGCTTGAACGTATAATTTGCAAGCGGGATCCCATAGGTTTCAACCGATTGGTTAGAGTAATAGATACTGTCGATGTAAAAGTCCTTGCTGAGTTCATAAACTTTCAGGGTTTGGAGGGCATTGGTATCGCCGTAAATGGTTCCGTAGGGGATCATCAGGACGATGGAATCAAGACCGGAGTTGGTCCCGAAATCCGGGGCTTCTGCAGAGAGCCTGTATTGCATGTAAAAGCCGGCAGTGGTGGAACCAAAAACCGGATCCATTAAAGAACCCAGTATGCTCAGCGTGGTTTCGTCGGTACGGATGGAATCCTGTAACACCGAATGGGCGACAAAAGAAGCAGTGTCTGAGGTTTTGACATTCAGCGTATCGGATGGAGGAAGAAGGTTGATCCCGACCTGGTAGGGGTCTTTCTTACAGGAGTAAACAAGGAAAACAAGAATAACAATGAAAACAAGTACGCTGAAGATGCGGAAAAGATTCGATTTCAAAGGAAACAGTATTAGAAGGTTCCGTAATTAATCAACTTCGACCGATTCATTAACAAGAATTTCATCATAAAAATCGGAATAAGCATCGATGTATTTTTCCATAGGTTGGAATTCGAGATGCGGTTTGCCGGATTCTTTGACATATTTCTTGAGTTCAGGATTGATTTCCGGGGAGCCGAAGATGATCCCATCCGAAAAATCGATCGCTGCCTTGATCATACTAACGTAGTTTGGGTTCTTATAGTGTTTGAGATCCTTTGTTGTGATGCCTTCCATCTTGATTTTATTTGCGAAATCCTTATTCAGCATATCAAGGAAGTCATCGTCATAAATCGAATAAATTACTTTTGTATCGGTAAAGAGGGGATTATCCTTGTAGGAACGTTTGATATTGAGGGGTACCAGACTGGTGATCCAGCCGTGGCAATGAACAATATCGGGCCCCCATCCGAGTTTTTTTACCGTTTCCAGGACGCCTCTTGAATAGAAGATGGCCCGTTCGTCGTTGTCTTTGAAAAATTTATTGTTTTTGTCGGTAAGCATGAATTTCCGCTGGAAGTAGTCTTCATTGTCGATAAAATAGATCTGCATCCGGGCTTGCTGGATAGAGGCTACTTTAATGATGAGGGGATGGTCGGTATCATCGATGATCAGGTTCATTCCGGAAAGGCGGATCACTTCGTGAAGCTGGTTCCTTCGTTCATTGATGTTGCCGTAACGTGGCATGAATGTCCGGATTTCCTTTCCTTTTTCCTGGATCCCCTGAGGCAGATGCCTGCCGATGTGGCTCATTTGGCTTTCTTTCAGATAAGGCATGATCTCCTGGGCAACAAATAGAACTTTTGTTTTTTCCATAAACTCCTTCCGTTTTCCTGAAACTTTATTGAGCCTGCAAAGATACTAAAAATTTTTTAACTAATATCCAAACAAATCTTGTAAAATAATGATTTTTATTTAATTAAGTTTTGAAATAAAAAAAAATGAAAAAAAGTTGTCCTGAGCATATTACCTTTTGCCTTTTCAACCGATAAAGCCAAAGTAATTAATCTAAAAAGGAGGTATTAAGAGAGAGGACAGAACGGTTAATCGGAAAAAATGATCGCGGGACGGGTGGTTTTTTTCAGGTAGGTGCAATCGTTGCTTCCACAATCAAATGATTGTCCGCAGGCTGCCGACGGGGAATACGGCAGGGAGAAATAGATTTAAAATCGAATATCATGAAAAATTTAGTCATAATTTTTCTCGCTTTTATGTTCACTTCCGATGGCCTTTTTGCAAATGCCATAGAAAAAGCGTCACCAATGCCGAATTTGATCATTACCATCAACATCGATCTTCATTCGAAGAAATCAAATTGTCAATCAGGATTCGGCTTCTGTAAAATCACATTTTCAGCATCGTGGCAAACCGAAAAAAGTGGTTCTAATGGGGGAGTCATTCCCGGGCAGATTTCATTTGATGCAAATAATCAATTGATCCTGAAAATAACTGAAGCTGATTTACAAAAATATGAAAACGGGGGCTCTCTTAAATATTTCCAAGGTAAACAGACAATCTATATCGATGATAATTATGAGCTGAGCCAAGACATAATCAGCAGCCTTGGTGCAACAAAGCCTTTAGTCATTAAACAAGGCGAGTATATGGTGAAATATGATGGAACGGCATACACTCTCATCATTCCACAATAATGCAAAGATGGGGCTGTTTCAAAAACGAATGGCAAAATTTTTTTAAGTATGATCATTAATGAAACCACAATAAATTAACTAACAATATTATCAATTTCCCGGTTTTAAACAGCTCCATTTTTAAACAAATTACAGTATTATGCGAAAACAATCCTTCTTTTTATTGACAGTAATTACCTGTATCATTTTCTCATCCTGTAAAACAATAATGATGAAGATGAATGGAATTACAAAACCCCAAATTGTTACAGTAGAACAGACCTTAAGATTCCTAGAAAAAAAGGGAATAAAAGAAAACATAAATTATTTTGTATGCAAGGATTCTGCGTCAATTTTGCATATGTTTGAAATAATCAAGGCAATACCCGGTACGAATTTTTTCAATCAGAAGGGAAGTCTTCTTGTCTATGGTGATTCCATCTGTCCAGGCCTGGCTATGAATTTTGCAAAATCATTAAACAGAAACTCCATAAACAGGATTGATCCTTCTTATAAATTCGAGGATATGATGAGGTTGGTCAAACCTGTTTACAATACTTCTGATCTCCGGGTTTCTGATTATGATTACATGGTTGTTTTCTATTGGGCCATATTTGCAGGAAATATTAATAAAAATGTTTTTGAAATTGCAGATGAATTAAAAAAGAAAGATTCCTTGAAAATCTTGATAGTATACGTTAACGTTGATTTCTTGAAATCCTGGGGAATGAAAAAAATGCCGCAAATGAATCTAAAATAAGGGATAATTCAATGAAATTAATAACTGTTAAAAAACCTCTGCGTCCTTTGCTTAAACTCTGCGTTTGCGGTTAAGTTGAACTTTTTAAAGAAGAATATTTCGATTCGTTTTTTCTAATATGATGGGGATTGTGGGGAAGAAAGAAAAAACAAAAATCAGTACTGGTATTTTGCCTGTTTCTTGTAACATACGCAAATGCTCAATCCTGTTTTCCCCTTGATTCATTGATAAAAAAAAATCCCGGGAAAAAGATCAGATATGAACAGGAACTGGAATATTCTTTTTCCGTCAACAATTTCCTCTTCCTCAACTGGCATCACGATAAAAACGCCAACCAGGTCACTCTCCTCCAGGATTTAAAATATAAGTTTTCCCTCTCCGGCGACAGTCTGGTTCACTTTTCCGGATCATTCCAACATAATCTGGGGCTACAAAGCTACTTCGACAGTCTTACAAAATTCCAGACCGACGACAATTCCCTGAATACACGCTTCGATATCCGGCTCCACAAAAACCTGAATTTTACCATAAACTCCATCCTGAGTTCGAGGTTCATGAACGGATATGATTATTCTGTGAACGACAACGGAAGGATCATCAAAACCCTTAATTCATCTTTCTGTACACCCTTACTCTGGACATTCTCCGGAGGTTTTTCAGTAAAATGGCGGGATTTCGGATCTCTCAATCTGGGCCTGTCAACGGCAAAACTTACCTACATCCGTGACAAGAGTATCTTCGGAAAACAGAAAGTTACCAGATTCTATGGAGTTCCGGAAGGGAAAGACCATATTTTTGAATATGGCCTCAGTTTGCAATTTCTTGCGGATAAGGAATTCTTAAAAAGGATTAGGTGGAATTGCGATCTTCTCGTGTTCAAAAATTACACCTCCCCGGTGGATGTCACCCTGAAAAATAATTTCGGGATCCGGATCAATCG
>PLMO01000062.1:0-9874 GCA_003142515.1 Bacteroidales bacterium | reverse complement strand
TACTATATCTATTTTTGGGGTGCCGGGGACACGGTTTGATTTATGATTGGAGGATTATAGCATAAATTTACGATTAAATGATCTTAGATTTACGATTGAATTGTGAGATTGACGAATGACAAGTTCCAGCACATCAAATAACGAATTAGCCCAAAACCCTGGTGGTTTTCGAGCCGGAATCGGGAAAAATCATAATTTTGCAGTCCTGATTCAGAAAATTTTTCATTTTATCACGAACTCGTTCCAATTACCTTGCTGCCATGAATAAAATCGAAACTCATCCGATCCTTGAGATCCATCCTGCTGAAAAAGTAACCTTCCTCTTTGAAGGAAATGAAATCACCGGGGAAAAAGGATTCACTATCGCCGCCGCCCTTCACCAGGCAGGATTTCCGGTTCACAGCCATAGCCTTACAAACCGAGAAAGAAGCCTGGAATGTGGGATCGGAAAATGCGGCGCCTGTGAAATGCTGGTCGATGGTCAGATCAAAAGGATTTGCATCACACGGGTCGACAAGGTAAAAGAAGTAAAAGAGATCCCGCATAATTATGCCCCTTACCGTACCAATTACGTCAAAGAAACGCCCCTCAACGTTTATAAAACTTCGGTTGCCATCATCGGTGCAGGTCCTGCAGGTCTTGCTGCACGCGAAGAACTGAACAAACATGCTATCCCAAACATCGTGATCGACAACAACGATAAGATCGGAGGACAGTTCATCATGCAGACTCACCAGTTCTTCTTCTTTGAGAGCGAACAGAAATTCGGTGGTATGCGTGGTTTCGACATCGCCAAAACCTTGGCCGGCGATAACCCGGAAGGGATCTTTCTCAACTCCACCGTCTGGGACCTCCTGGAAGGAGGCAGGATCGCCATAAAGAACATTCTTACCGAAGAGATCTATTTTGTAGATGCGGAATACCTTGTGGTCGCCACTGGTGCGATTCCCTATATGCCGACCTTTGAAAATGATGATCTTCCTGGCGTATTCACCGCTGCCGTTGTCCAGAAGATGATGAACAACGAATTGACCCTGCTCGGGAAGAACATCCTCACCGTTGGCGCCGGCAACATCGGTTACCTGACATCCTACCAGCTGATGCAGGCTGGTGCATTTGTGAAAGCGATCATCGAAGCACTGGCATTCGAAGGCGGTTTCCCGGTGCAGGCCAACCGTGTCCGCAGGCTGGGTATTCCTGTACTTACCTCGCACATTCTCCTGAAAGCCATCCCAAATGAGAACCACGACGGGATCATCGGAGCCGTGGTCGCAGAATGCAAGGATTTCAAAGCCATACCGGGAACAGAAAAAGTGATCGACGGGATCGACGCCATCAATATCTGTACAGGACTTGTCTCCGACGACCAGTTGCTGATCAAGGGCAATGAACTCTTCGGAAGAAAATGCTTTGGCGCCGGCGACGCCATCCGGATCGGGGAGGGTACCAGCGCCGTGGTACGCGGGAAACAGGTCGCCTTTGAGATCCTCCAGGAAATGGGAGAAAAGTTCGATTATGATGCCTTCCTGGTTACGTCAAAAGAATACATCGATTCACAACAGCACCCGGTCAGGATAATCGAAGAACCTTATATACCCTCACCTGCCCGTATGCAGGAAAAAGGCTTTGTGCTGATCGACTGCCTGTATGGTTTTGCCTGTAATCCCTGTGCCTTTGCCTGCCCGAATGGCGCCATCACCAAATCTTCCACCAGCACGGTACCTGCCATCGACTTTGAGAAATGCACGGGATGTATGGATTGTGTATTCAAGTGCCCGGGACTCGCCATCTTTGGGTATAACCTGAAAAAAGACTGGCTCTTTCTGCCGATCGAATATGAAGTAACTGAAAAAGCCGGATGTTACCTGGTGGATAATAATGGCAAAAAACTGGGAAAAGGCATCGTCGAGAAAATATTGAAGAAACCCAATAAAACCAATATTGCGAGGGTAAAATCATTGGATGTTCATGGGGAAGAACTTGCAAATGTCAGGGGTTTTATCGTTAAAGAAAATTATCCTGAGCCGATCGAATTCAAGCCTTACAAATACGAAAGTACTGTGCCGACCTATGTTTGCCATTGTGACGACGTGACCCTGGATGAGATCCTGGAGACCATCGGCGACCGGAAGTTCATTTCGGTGGATGAGGTAAAACATACCACCCGACTGGGTATGGGCGCTTGCAGGGGAAAGCGATGCATCAAACGACTGAAGCAAACACTGGCCGGTTCCGGTATTTCGATCGTGGGCGAACCCACTCCGCGCGGACCATTGTCGAACCAGGTTGCCATGGGTGAACTTTATCCCCGTACGGTTCATGAACGGGTGATCACGACAATTACCGGAAATCCAGCGAAAAAAATAAAAATTAAATCTCTCATTGCAGGAGGAGGTATCGGGGGCAGTGCATTGTTCCGGTATCTCAGCGAAGAGAAGATGGAACCGGTGCTGATCAACTATGGCCGCGGGGCTTCCTGGCGAAACATTGCCGGCGGACGACCGAATTTCTCTTTACCGGAATTATCTGAAATAGCCACCCAAAACCACGAGATATTCAAGCAACTCCAGGAATTGCATGATGTCAACTACCGTCCCATCAAATATGTCACCTTTGCCCATGATCCGGCAATGTACGATGCGTTGGTCGAATCAATGGCCTGGTCGAATGCTTACATGATAGGAACGAAGGATTTTCAAAGAGAAATCTCTCCCCGCCTAAACCCCAACCTTACGACCTACATCTCTGCCTTGATTACGAAAGATTGCTGGCAGGCTACACCGGGGCGCGTCATCGACCTGATCCGCAGGATCGGGATCGATCATGGTGGCATGGTGGAAGAAGATTGCCGACTGGTGGATGTGAGAAAAGAGGGAAACCGGTATTTCATTCTTACGCTGAATCATGAAAAAGCCTATATCGAATACGAAACAGAAGTCTTTATCAATGCATTGGGGCCGGAAGGAGAAAAATTCGCCAGGATGCTGGGGTTTGAAACCGGGTTATACCCTGTGAAGCACCAGGCTTTCATCACACGCCGTCTTCCGATGCTCGGGATCGATGGAGCTCCCCTCGGAATGCTCATCGACCGCAGGAAATACAAAGGCTTTATTGCAGTATACGGTCAGCAGCTTGGCGAAACCGGCCAGATCATTGGTTGTGCTTCTCCTGCCTTTGAACCGCAGGAAGCAGATAAAAATATCCGGATCAATTCCGAAGAATTTGCGGAGATCGCCTCTGAGATCTTTACCAACTGGATCCCTGAACTCTCTTCGGTTGGTTTTCAGGCTGTTTGGGCAGGATACTATGTGGAGCCAAGAATGATCATCGATCCGGAATTAGGACTGTTCCTCGGCTTACGCGGACAAGGCTTCATGCTGAGCCAGTACCTCGCAAAAATGTATGTGGATAAATTGCTCGGAAAACCAGCGCCATCCTATTTCGACCGTCTCAAAATGTCGGGAGACGGAATGCTGGAAAGAGCATTGAAATAACTAGCGAATTAGTGAGTTGGCGAACTGGCGAGTGATTATTCGAAACTTTTACTCGCCAACTCGCCAAATCACCAGCTCGCTAACTTATAATCGTCCGCTTGTTCGCCTGCTAACCTACTTCCGGATGAACAAGGCCTTAATGATATAGCTCGCCATCTTAGGGTTTTCCTTGAGCCTTCTTGTTGAATATCCAAACCAGTCCGTACCGAAAGGCACATATACACGCATGTTATGACCTTTTTCTACAATGCTTTTCCGTAATTCAGGCGTTACGCCATACAACATTTGGAATTCATAAGCGCTTCTTGGCAGATTATATTTGCTGATCAACTGGCAAGCTCCTTCCACAAGAGGTTTGTCATGCGTTGCAATGCCGGGAAACATTCCTTTCCCGATGATATACCCCAGTTCTTCCAGGTAATGATCGTTGATCTCCTGGTATTTCTTATAGGCAATCGCTTCAGGTTCCACATAAATACCTTTGCACAGGCGAAAATTCAGGGGTATATCCGGTGAATGCAGGTCTTCCAAATTTTTAATATCGTCCAGGGTACGGTGAAGATATGCCTGGAGAACCAATCCGACATGGCGCGGGAATTCATTTTTCAGCTTCCGGAAGAGTTCGATCTCACGGTCGGTGCATAGAGAATCTTCCATGTCAACCCGGATAAAGGTGTTATAACCGGCAGCTTTCTCCACAATCCGGCGGATATTTTGATAACAAATTTCCGTATCGAGAAGAAGCCCGAAAGAGGTAGGCTTCAGGGAATAATTCCCGTCGATATTTTCAGCCTGGATACGATCGATGATCTGAAGGTAGATTTCCCGGTTCTCCTCCGCCTGTTTCAGATCGGTGATAAATTCCCCGAGGAGATCGATGGTGACCTTGATGCCCTGTGAATTCAACTCTTTTGATACCATGATGGCATCTTCGATCGTTTCACCTGCAATGTATTTTTTGGAAAAAATCCAGACCAGCTTTTTTGGCATATATGGGAGTATCCCGGCAATCAGTTTGTTTATCATAGGGTTTCAGCTTTTAAATGAAACTATTTTATGAAAAGAAGGATCCTCTGTCAATAAGTGGAATAAAACCCCGTAAATATAAAGTAAACTGGCTAATTATCAAAGGTATTAGCAAGAGGCCGGGAAATAAAGATTTGTTATTCATCAGATTAATTTTTAATTTTGCAGACTTTTTGATGGAAGGGAGTTTCTGATGAATTACTTAACTCAATTCATTATCCCTGTAACAGGGTTGAAACCGGGATCTCATCAGTTTGACTTTGAAATTGATGATTCGTTCTTTGAACATTTTGAATATTCTGAGATACGGAATGGACAGATCAATCTGCATCTGGTGATTGAGAAAGAAGATAACCTGCTGGTCTTTCATTTTGATTTCAATGGCCAGGTAAGGATTCCCTGCGACCGGTGTTATGAACCGTTCGACCTTCAGATCGGAGGGAAGGAACGTCTTATCCTTAAGTTCGGCAGCGATTTTCATGAGGAAAGCGAAGAGATACAGGTGGTTCCCATTGGAGAGAACCATTTTAATATCAGTCCGTTTCTCTATGAATATATCCATTTATCCCTGCCTTATCGCAGGGTACATCCCGATAACGTTCTCGGGGACAGCACCTGTGATGCCGGAATAATTGAGAGGTTGGAAAACCTTACAAAGTCGTCAGAACCGGATCCCAGATGGGAAGTATTATTAAGGTTAAAAAAAAATCGTAATTCGTAAATCGTTAATCGTAAATTGTAACTTATGCCACATCCGAAACACAAAATCTCCACTACCCGGAGAGATAAGAGAAGGACCCATTATAAAGCGGTAGTTCCGACAGTTGGGTTGTGTTCAAATTGCGGATCTCCTGTTCTGTACCATAGGGTTTGCCCTGAGTGCGGATATTACAGGGGAAAACAGGCCATTATCAAGGCAACCGCTGAATAATTCCCTGCCGGAACGCATTTTTTCCTGGGGATCTGATCAGATATCAAATTACCAAAGCAAAAGTAAAATTGATCGATCTTTTGGGGACCATCATTCAGATCAGTAATTTAATTCAAGACGAATGAGAATCGGATTAGATGTTTTAGGGGGTGATTTTGCACCAAAAGCTACGCTTCATGGGGCGATCATGGCTCAGAAGCAATTACCGGAATCTGACCGTATCGTTCTGATCGGTGACCAGGAGATTATCCTTGCCTTCCTGAAAGAAGAAAAAGTTTTTCCTGATAAATTTGATATTGTAGATGCTCCGGATCTCATTGAGATGGATGAGCAGCCAATAAAAGCCCTGATCAACAAACCCAATTCAAGCATTGCAGTCGGATTCAGGATGCTTAAGCATAAGGAAATTCATGCATTTACAAGCGCCGGAAGCAGCGGGGCCATGATGGTCGGATCCATTTTTAGCGTCAATACCATCCCTGGCATCATCCGTCCCAGTACACCCGGGTATATTCCTAAGGAAAACGGCGGCTCCTGTGTCCTCATCGATGTAGGTACCAACCCCGACAGCAAAGCGGATGTGATGTACCAGTTCGGACTGCTGGGTTCCCTGTTTGCAGAAAATGTTTTCCATGTTAAGAATCCCCGGGTCGGCCTTCTTAATATCGGGTCGGAAGAAAAGAAAGGAGACCTGAATACCCAATCTGCCTTCCAGTCGATGAAAGATTCGAAGGATTATAATTTTGTCGGGAATGTGGAAGGAAGGGAATTGTTCAGGGATAATGTGGATGTGATCGTTTGCGACGGTTTCGTCGGCAATATCGTATTGAAACAAATTGAAGCCATGTACAGGGTATTTTTAAAAAGAGGAGTGAAAGACCCTTACCTTGACCGTTTCAATTATGAAACTTACGGAGGGACCCCAATCCTTGGCATCAATTCTACAGTCCTTGTCGGACATGGTATATCGAACGGCACTGCCATTCGGAATATGATCCTGAAGTCGAAAGAAATTCATGAGGCAAAGCTTGTGCAAAAGATAAAGCATGCCCTTGAACGGTATGCACTAAATCATGTTTAATCAGCTAATCATTTCAGTGATTTATTAATTTTCTATTTATGACGAAGATCAGAGCCGCCATAACAGGAATCCAGGGATATGTTCCACCTTATATTCTCACCAACCAGGAACTGGAAAAGATGGTGGATACCACGGATGAATGGATACTTACCCGTACAGGAATCCGGGAGCGACATATTTTAAAAGGAGAAGGACTTGGAACCTCCAACATGGGGGCTGAAGCGGTAAAAGGATTACTTGCAAAAACCGGGACCGCACCGGAGGAAATCGGCCTGCTGATCTGTGCTACGGTAACGCCGGATATGATATTCCCTGCCACGGCAAACCTCATCAGCGACAAGGCGGGGATCAAGAATGCCTTCAGCTTTGATATGAATGCCGCCTGTTCAGGACTGCTCTATGCCATCGTGACCGCATCCAAATTTATAGAAACCGGTAGTTTTAAAAAGGTGATCGTTGTAGGAGGAGATAAAATGTCGTCCATTACCGATTATACCAACCGGGAAACCTGTGTGCTGTTTGGAGATGCAGCAGGAGCCATCCTGCTTGAACCGACAACGGAAGAATTCGGGATCATGGATTCCATCCTGATGTCGGATGGAGCCGGTGTGCCCTACCTGCATATGAAAGCAGGAGGATCGGTGAGACCCCCTTCACATGATACCGTTGATGCAGGCGAACATTTTATCTACCAGGAAGGCCAGGCTGTTTTTAAATTCGCTGTCACCAAGATGGCAGACGTGTCGGCAGAGATCATGGAGAAAAACAACCTGAAATCGGAAGACATTTCCTGGCTGGTACCCCATCAGGCAAACCTGAGGATCATTGATGCAACGGCCCGCAGGATGGGCATAGGGAAAAACAAGGTCATGGTGAACATCGAACGTTACGGCAATACAACCGGCGGCACGATTCCCTTATGCCTCTGGGAATGGGAAAATCGTCTTAAAAAAGGAGATAATATCATCCTTGCCGCTTTCGGTGGAGGCTTTACCTGGGGTGCAATCTGGGTCAAGTGGGCCTACAATTCTTAGAAACTATTCTTTGACGATCTTTCCAACATAAGTGCCGGTCTTGCCGGAGATCGTCAGTGTGGAAAAATAGATACCGGAAGGAAGATTGCTGATATCTGCAGAAATCCTGTTCCCCTCAAAAGTAAAATTAATCTGCTCCTTTGTTCCGGTGACATTGGTAACATTTATTTCACAGTCTTTTTCAGGACAATCCGCAGGAAGGATCAGGTAACAATGATCCAAAGCCGGATTGGGATAGATCATGATCGCCCTGGATCCTGAACCTTTTTCACTGATCCCCGCATCCGGACCCCAGATTTCCTGCGCATATTCGGGATGATCAATAAACGGATTCCGGTTATTCTGAATCAGGTAAACGGCATTGTTACGATCAGTCTCTTTTTGTGAAACCGGATCCTGGCTGTTCCACAACAACATCATTTGCAACGCCCAGGGCAGAAGCTGCGAACCGGTGGTGGCATCGCTGCCCGGCCATCCGTTGTCTTCCGTATAATACCGGGTTGACATATAAAAATAGGTACGGGCCAGATCGCCTTTGTATTCATCAATGGGCTCGAAAACTTTTCCCGTATATCCCGGCGCTACACAGGGCCCGAGTTTACTGCCATTCATGGAGGTCCATGTTGGATTAGTAACTTCCCCATAGGGATAATTATTACGCATGCCATTGACATAGCCGTCGACAGGGTAAATGTGAAATATATCTGTGTACATGGGTTCAACTTCCCCGCCAAACCAGCTTTTCGGCCAGGAATGTTCCCGGGTAAAACAATCCCCTTCAGTGTGATAAACGCCACATTGATCTGAAGGATATATATCATAATAATAAACATAAGGAGGCGTGCCATTCGGCACGTCCGAATACATGTCCCAGACTGAATTGTTCGCCTTTTTATCGGTGGACTCGAAATACCACCATAGTGATTGGTAAGTCACAATGGTATGGTCTTTAATGATGTTATGCAAGGCCGACTGCAAAGCAGTTCCGTACAAGCCATCGGCCGGATTATAATAACCCGTGGGAACCTGGGAATAAGAAAAGGAAACAAAATATAATACGACTGCCAGCAGCAAAGCAGATTTCTTCATATTCGGGAATTAGGGGACAGGTGCAAAGATAACAACTTTTTCCGTGAAATTTCCTTTGAGGGATTTTGTGTTGTCCTTGGTGCGCCTTTGTGGTAAAAAATGTTAACCACAAAGAATATCAAAGATATCCACTAAGGCGCACGAAGGAAAGTATAAGTATTCACAATAGAAACAGGATTCCTCCACCGTCGAAGAAAGGACCGTCATATAATTCAACAATTTTGTATTGCAAATCTTCCAGGAACTTCCTTACCGCTCCACCTTCAGGAAAATATGCAAGACTCCCGATAATAAAAATAGTATCGTTTAGCAGCCCCATAGCTCCGCCGATAAAACCGTTCGGGAATCCCGGAAGAAGGATCCCTTCAGGGGAAACAAATTTTCCTTCAAGCCCCGATCGTTGCAGGTTTTTATGGATCCCGCGATCGGAAGTAATATAGTGATCATCTCTAAGCAACAGCAGATTGCAGCGGGTATAGGCTTGTTTTACGGGAATCTTTTTCAGAGTATAGCAGTTCTGAAGAATGACCGGATCGGTGTATTCCAGGCGGTGAACCAGGTAACGGTCATTAATAGCTACATTATAGCGAGCAGATTCTGGATGCTGGATGCTTGATGCTTGATTACCTAATATAAACTGCAGTTTTTGTTCTTGTATCTTATGAAGATATTTATCAGGAAGACTTGGGGAAATCACAAGCACCTGAGGGGTTTTGCAAAAGAAGATATCGGGATGACCGGATATGGCAGGGTAAACGATCCCTTCTGTTTCTAATTCCAGGATGTTGCCGGCTGCCGATAACTTTTCTTTGGCTTCCCCGGGAATCTTCTTGTCAACGATGATCAGCATGAAAGGTTTTTTCTTTTATCTCCGGATCTGCCATGAACTTCACCTTCCGGAAATGTTTTTCAAGCAATTTACGGTTCTTTCCGTAATACCCGATGGCAGGATTCAATTCTGCAGGATTCACACGGATCTCAATATTTTCACCCGGCTTTTCATTGAGCAGGTCCCGGAAACGATCGGTCCAGGCCGAAGTCATCACCAGTTCCCGGAACGAGGGATGAAACGGACCGGCAATGTAGTCGTTCCTGTTCAGCAACCCTTCCGATGGATGAAGCCCGATACGGATAATTTTTACCTTGGATTCGTCAAAAACCCGCACTATGCTTTTTGTCACACGTATGGCTTCTTCCAGTTCTAATGGAAAATATTTCC
>PLMO01000113.1 GCA_003142515.1 Bacteroidales bacterium | reverse complement strand
TTCTCGAATGAAGCCCTGCAGGCAGCCGAGAAAGGATTGAGGAAATTATTTTCAGGCATTGAAACATTGCAAAAAATACTTCCTTCCGATCCTTCCGATACTCCTTCCAGCTTCAACATCCAACAATTAATGGACAATTGTTATCAGGCAATGAACGATGATTTCAACAGTCCAATGGTGATCGCAAATCTATTTGAAGGAGTAAGGATCATCAATTCGGTTTGGGATAAAAAAGAAGTTATCAACCTCCCTGATCTTGAACTCCTGAAAAACATGTTCGGTATTTTCGTTTTTGAAATCCTGGGATTAAAAGAAGAATCTTCGGAAGATCAGAATGGTATTGTTAAAGGGCTTATGGATCTTATTCTTGCCATCCGGAAGGAGGTAAGGGAAAAAAAGGATTTTTCGACATCTGACCAGATCCGCGATGCCTTGCAAAATCTGAAGATCACAGTTAAAGATACCAAAGAGGGGCCGGAATGGGAAATAGCGAAATAGCGAAAGGCGAATTAAAAATTAAGAATTACCTAAACCGCGCCTTTAAGAACTTTATGAACTTGAAAAACTTTATAAACTGAATTATGAAAAACATAAAATTCTTATTGATGCTGCTCATTATGGCAGTTCTGATCTCAGGCTGTCAATCCAAACAGGAAAAAATGAAAAAAGAACTGGTTGATTTTATCAAGAAATTCGATTCTGTTTACATCCCCTTGTACAAGGACAGTAACCTTGCCAGCTGGGATGCTTCCATTTCAGGGAAACCCGAAGACTTTAAAAAATCGGAAGGACTGCAGATGAAAATGGTAAAATTGTTTGCCGATAAAGAATCCTTAAAAAAACTCGAAGAAATCAAGGTTTCCGGGATGATCACTGATTCATTGCTGCTTCGTCAACTTGACGTTCTTTACAGGAACTTTATGATGGCAAAAGCCGATACAGCCAAACTGAACGCTGCGGTGCGCATGCAAAGCGCCATTGAACAGAAATATGGGAATTTCCGCGCAGAAGTGAAAGGCAAAAAACTTAACGATAATGAAGTTGAAGATATCCTGAAGCATTCGAAGGATGTAAATGCACAGAAAGAGGTCTGGATGGCACAAAAGAAGATCGGGCCTGTGGTTGCTGCCGATATCATAGCACTGGTTAAGAAAAGGAATGAGATCGCAAAGGATCTTGGCTTTAAAAATTATCATGAGATGAGCCTTACTCTCAGTGAACAGGATCCGAAAGTCATCAGCCAGCTTTTCGAACAATTGGACAGCCTTACGAAGAATTCATTTGCAGAAGTAAAGGGAGAGATTGATGATTATTTTGTAAAATATTACAAGCTGAAAAGCAAGGATGAACTAATGCCCTGGAATTACCAGAATCGTTTCTTCCAGGAAGCTCCGAAGATATACGACCAGGATCTGGACCAGTATTATAAAGGGAAAAACCTCGAAGTCCTTGATGCAGCTTATTATGCCGGAATAGGATTACCTATTGACAAAATGATCAAAAAAAGTGATCTTTACGGAAAGCCCGGGAAGAATCAGCATGCTTACTCCACCGATATTGACAAGAATGGTGATATACGTGTTCTTTGTAACATTGTTCCCAATGAGACGTGGATGGGGACGATGCTTCATGAATTCGGCCATGCAGTTTATTTTGCAGGGATTAATCACGATCTGCCGTTCATTTTACGTGACCCGGCCCATATTTTCACCACGGAAGCCATTGCAGAAATGTTCGGTAGGTTCTCGACGAATCCTCAATGGATAAAGGATAACCTGGGCATATCTGAGCAGGAAAAGATGAAGATCGCAGAAACCAGCCTGAAGACATTCCGTATTCAGCAACTTGTTTTCAGCCGCTGGGCTCAATTGATGTACCGGTTCGAAAAGAGCATGTACGAAAACCCTGACCAGGACCTGAACAAACTCTGGTGGGACCTGGCAGAAAAATACCAGATGCTGAAACGTCCGGCAGGACGCAACGAACCGGATTGGGCAACCAAGATCCACATTGCTTTATATCCCTGCTACTATCATAACTACCTGCTGGGCGAGCTTCTCGCATCCCAGCTGTATTACTACATGATTAAGAACATCGTGAAGTCTGACGATTATAAATTCCAGAGTTTTACAGGTAATAAAGAGATCGGCAAGTTTCTTAAGGAAAAAGTTTTTGCCCCTGGGATGGAATTTTACTGGGATGACATGATCGAAAAGGCTACCGGGGAGAAACTAACTCCGAAGTATTATGCGATGCAGTTTGTGAAATAGCTTTCCGGACGGGGGAAGAGAAATGGAACGGATCACACGACTTTAACGAGGTAATAATTTTTCTTCCCTTTCTGAACGAGCAGGTACTTGTTGTTGAGCAACCGGGATTCATTGATTTCAAAGTCTTCCATGACTTTTTCCTTATTGATTGCCACCCCTCCTTCTTTCAGCATGCGGCGGGCTTCACCTTTTGAAGGAAAAATCTGAGTATAAGTAGCTCCTGATAGGAAGTCAACAACATTTATTTTTTTCGCTATTTCGCTTTTCGCTATTTCAAATTGCGGCACTCCTTCGAAAACCGAAAGCAGGGTGTCTTCCGATAATTTTTTCAGGGTTTCTGTGGTCCCTTTCCCGAAAAGGATCTCCGAAGCTTCAAGGGCGGAAAGATATTCTTCTTCCGAATGAACACGTATGGTGATGTCTTTGGCCAGCAATTTCTGCAGCGTGCGAAGGTGAGGTGCTTTTATGTGCTGCCAGATCGTCTCGTTGATTTCTTCCTTTGATAAAAGGGTAAATTTCCGGACATATTCCGCTGCATCATCATCGCTGGTATTAAGCCAAAACTGGTAGAATTTGTAAGGAGAGGTTTTTTTCGGATCCAGCCAGATGTTCCCGGCTTCTGTTTTTCCGAATTTCCCGCCATCGACCTTGGTGATAAGCGGACAGGTAAGAGCATAAGCCTCGCCGCCCAGTTTCCGGCGGATCAGTTCAGTACCGGTCACGATGTTTCCCCATTGATCCGAACCGCCCATCTGGAGTTTGCAGTTTTTATGTTCGAAAAGCCAGCAAAAATCATAACCCTGTAACAACTGGTAGCTAAATTCGGTAAAGGAGATCCCGGAACCCGATTCCATGCGGTTCTTTACGGAATCCTTCGCCATCATATAATTTACGGTAAGATGCTTGCCGACTTCCCGCAGGAACTGGAGAAACCCGAATTCTTTGGTCCAATCGTAATTGTTAACCATCTCTGCCGGGTTCACCGGGTTGGAAAAATCAAGAAATTTTTCTAATTGTTTTTTTATGCATTCCTGGTTGTGTCTGAGTAAGGTTTCGTCGAGGAGGTTCCGTTCTTCGGATTTACCGGAAGGATCGCCTACCATCCCGGTGGCACCGCCAATGAGTATGATAGGTTTGTGCCCGGTCTGTTGAAAATGTACCAGCAACATGATCGAAGCGAGGTTCCCGATATGAAGGGAGTCGGAAGTAGGGTCATAACCGATATAAGCTACCGTCATTTCCTTCGACAACTGCTCTTCAGTACCGGGTGTTATATCCTGGATCATTCCGCGCCAGCGGAGTTCTTCGATGAAATTCATTTTCGCTTTCTTTTCTGCAAAAATAGGAAAATCCTGAGATTACAAATGAGAAACCAACCAAACGGCTTTACCCGGGTTCAATATTAAGAGATTCAAATTTTTCAACAAGAGAATAATTTTTTGTTTTTGTTTATATATTTGTTTCACTAATATTATGAACCTGTTCCTTGTCCTGCAGTGTAAATGGAATTCATAAATATCAAAACTGAATTTCAAACTCAACTAGCGTGAGAATAATTCCATGCATTTTTTATCCGAACTGATCAATAAAATTTATTCCATATGAAAAAAACTCTTACACACCTGTTCTTTCTTTGCATGATTTTTACGGGAATTACAGCCCAAACAATTAACCAGCAGCAGATGATTAAAGAGGCAATGAACGATCTTCAATTATGGCTTCAGAAAATCCCGGGGGGAAATGAATCAGGTTATGGTTTTAAGAACCGTGATGAGTTTTCACTTGCAACATTGGGTAAGCCATACGAGGTATTTACCCTTACCACTGATTTTTTCAAAGAAGAAATTCAGCCCGGTAAAAACTACCTGGAGACGACTGGAGAATGGCGGATACCTGTGATGGTCAACCAGGAAAACCGGGCCGTTATCACAATATTTAAAAAGGAAAATAAGTGGGAGATCGTCGAGCTTGGCGCCAGGGTTCTTGCACGGGAATTACAGGAATTTGAACGATATCCTGAGCTCACCCAAAATGACGGTTTGCGGTTACTCAGGGTCTATCAGTTGCAGAGTGATTTCCTGTTTGCTGATGATCCCTCCTTGTCTCCCGGGGAAATAACCGTTTTCCCGATGCATTCAGCCTTTCTAAATATAGCGAAGATCCGGGAGGGTAAAAAAATTAAAATCGGACTGAATGAGTTGTTGCCATACATCAAAGAAAGCATAAAGTGACGAAAAATATTCAAAAACCGTGACGACAATGAAACGAAAATATTTTAAAAACAGAAATAAGATTGAAAATTATTATTTCCGGGTATTATCCGGTTTTATTGCTGAAAATTATTTGAGGATGAAAAAATGTCTGACTATAACCGGAATAATCCTTTTCATGGGATTCAGTGCCGGATTACGAGGCCAGGTTCTCAATGTCGGCGAATTTATCCAGGAGCAGGATCAATGGTGCTGGGCTGGCTCCAGCGCCTGTGTTCTGGATTATTTCTGCACCCCTACTTCGCAATGTACGATTGCAGAATACACCCGGGAAGTAGCGACCTGGCACAATTTCGGATCAACCGATTGTTGCGTAAATCCGTATCTCGGTTGCAATTACTGGAATTATAACTGGGGCTATGCAGGAAGCATTCAGGATATCCTGGTCCATTTTGCAAGCATCAATAATACGGGGGTATATACCTACCTGAGTACTGACCAGATCCATACGCGGATCCAGGGGAACCGGCCTTTCATTTTTCGTTGGGGATGGACAACGGGAGGAGGTCATTTCCTTGTTGGGTATGGACTGGTTAATATGGATATGTATTACATGAATCCATGGTTCGGCGAAGGATTGACCATTTCAGATTACAATTGGGTGGTTAGCAATCCGGATCATACATGGACCCATACCAACGATATTGTCACTCCTTCCCCGAGGCCATATCCCGTTTTATCCCTATCTGGCCCCCAGTTAATTATCATGGGAAGCACAGCAGTAAATTATACCACGGAGACCCTTACCAATGCAACCAGCTACATCTGGGAAATCAATCCCTCTGATGCCGGTTCGATCGTTTCAAGTGGAACGACAGGAATATTGAGCCTTTCCAACACTTTTACCGGACTTTTATTTGTAAAAGTAAAAGGTCATAATACATGCGGGGACGGGGCTTCCGATTCCCTGGTCGTTATGGTATATAATCCCGCTATCATTGTTCCGTTAACCGGGGAAACTTTTGTTAAGATTTATCCTGTTCCGGGTAACGGAATCATTCATATTGATTGTGGTCAGCCAGATCCCGGCCGATGGCTTGAAATACTATCCATGACCGGTCAACAGATTATAAAAATTCCAGTTCCCGGGAAACAATCAACCCTTGATCTATCGAACCAACCTAGAGGATTTTATTTCGGAAAAATCACGGGAACTGGTGTTAACCAGGTAATGAAACTAATTCTCCAGTAGGAAAGGTTCCGGGGTTTTTCCCGGTCTTATGCCTGCATCGGAATTTCCATCAGCAGGATTTCGGAATTGTCGAGGGATGTTAACGAAAGGGAAGCGATATCCCAGAATCCGCCTCCGTCGCGTCGGTCAAGTTGTGTTCCTGAGATCATAGCCGATCCTTCCATNNACCGCCTCGCTTTCCGTAGGTGATACAACCCGTTGCCAGCGGTTTTTCCTTCCGGAAAGGTTATATGTTTTCTGGTCGTATCGGGGGGTGATGTTTTTCAGTTTCGGATAGACCCAGATCTGCAATAACCGCAAAGGATGATCGGGATCAGGATTGTATTCCGAATGAAAAATTCCGGTTCCTGCCGACATGATCTGTACATCACCACTCAGGATCAACATTGTATTTCCCATGCTGTCCTTGTGCTCCAGTTTTCCTTCCAGCGGGATGGTGACGATTTCCATGTTATCATGCGGATGACGGTCGAAACCCATTCCGGCATCGATAAAATCATCATTCAAAACCCGTAATGCCCCGAAATGAACCCTTCCCGGATCATAATAATTTGCAAAACTGAAGGTATAGTTGGTTTTCAGCCAGCCGTGATCGGCATGGCCCCGTGTTCCTGCCTTATGAATAATAGTCTGCATCGGTCTTTGTATTTTGAAAGACATGCGAAGATCAGCTCTTCGTAAATTCTACATTCATCATCAGTTTTATTTCATCTGCAACGACCATACTGCCTGCTTCTGTTATGGCATTCCAATGCAATCCGAATTCTTTACGGTTGATCTTTCCATTCAGCTCAAACCCAGCCTTGGTATTTCCATAAGGATCCTTTACAATCCCGCCGAATTCGCCTTCCAGTTCCACCTGTTTTGTCGTTCCGCGAATCGTAAGGTCACCGGAAAGTATAAAACCAGAATTACCTTTTTTTCGGAGACTTTTCGAAACAAAAGTAAGCTCAGGATAAGTGGCGGCATCAAAGAAATCGGATGATTTGAGATGATTGTCCCGGTCGGGCTGGTTCGTGTTGATGCTGTTTACATCAGCTTTGAAATCGATCTGTGCATCGGTAAAATCATCACCGTTAGCGTAAACGGTTCCGTCAAACTTGTCAAAAGCCCCGGTAACATTTGATATAACGAGGTGTTTTACTTTAAACTGAATTTCACTATGTGCAGGGTCGATGACCCACTTTGTTTTTTTTGCCTGATTCATGGTGCTTTGTTGTTTG
>PLMO01000135.1:14357-15516 GCA_003142515.1 Bacteroidales bacterium | reverse complement strand
TTTACAAAAGTAATCATAATTTTTTCGTGCATGAATTTGTTGTCCAACAAACGGACTGAGTTCATAAAATTGATAACCAATTCTTTTCATTCCTTTCGGCAATTCTTTTCTCGGTTTTTAATGTTATGTTTTATAAAAGATTGAACCCACTCAAAAAAATTGGTTTTTCATTAGCTATCTTTGAATCAAATTCTTAAAATTTTAACAGGGGATTGTTTATAACTGCGTAACTTTGTTAAAAATTTCTTACAACTCAGTCTTACTTTCAAAAATTTATCTTAAAACAGAAAAAAAATACTTTTGAAAAGAAAGTATTAACATTTTATACAATAAAAATCAGGGATAAAAAATAAATATTTTATCAACAAACAAAATTATCAACAGATTGTTATTAATCTGTTATTTTATTGTTTTTCAGTATAATACAACTTTATAACTTACGTTGAGATGTTGATCAAAAAAGTGTATCGTGAAATAAAAATTCCGATATAAAATAAAATCAACAGAATCAACACCTATCATTATAAGAAACAAAAAAAAATTAAAATTTATTATTATTATGAATTCTAAAATTTATATTAAAAATCAAAATATAGATAAGAACCGTAAAGTTATTGAAGAAATAAACCGGCTTAGGAAGGAAAAAAATGTGATCCTCCTGGCTCACTTTTACCAGGTGCCGGAAATTCAGGACATGGCTGATTTTGTCGGTGACAGTCTCGGTTTATCTCAGGAAGCTTTTAATACAAATGCCGATATCATTGTTTTTGCCGGTGTTCATTTCATGGCTGAAACAGCTAAAATTCTCAATCCCACAAAAAAAGTATTGTTGCCTGACCTGAAAGCCGGTTGTTCTCTGGCTGATTCCTGCCCGGCAGATGAATTCATTAAATTCAAGGAAAACCATCCCGATCATATTGTTATATCATATATCAATTGTTCAGCTGAAGTAAAAGCGCTTTCAGATATAATTTGTACTTCGAGCAACGCAGTAAAGATTGTTGAATCGCTTCCAAAGGATAAAAAAATCATTTTTGCTCCGGATAAAAATCTAGGGAGTTATGTGAATATGATCACGGGGAGGAATATGGTTTTATGGGAAGGAAGCTGTGAAGTACATGATATCATTAAAACCGAAGCAATCATTAATCTGAAGATA
>PLMO01000135.1:13747-14230 GCA_003142515.1 Bacteroidales bacterium | reverse complement strand
ATAATCCGTATGCTTGAACTGTCAAAATAAGTATTTCCAAATGCGAAAAATCAAAACCGACCTTAAATTTCTAATGATTCTTAATTTTTTATTTTTCACTTTTCATTTTTCCTTTTCCCAGGATACTACAACGATCCGGGACGGATATCAGAAATTTTATTACAAGAGTGGGGTCATTTCCAGTGAAGGAATAATGAAAAACGGACAGCCCGATGGTTATTGGAAATCCTATTATGAAAATGGAAAATTAAAATCGGAAGGAAACCGGAAAAATTTTGAGCTCGACAGTCTCTGGATCTTTTACAATGAAAAAGAACGACGGATCCTCGATGTTAATTACAGGGATGGAAAGAAAAACGGGATCAAGACCACCTACCTCGAAAAAGAGATGATAAGGGAGATGTTTAAAAATGATATCAAAGACGGATATACCTCGTATTATTATCCCGATGGTAAACTGAAAATGGAGATTCCTTTTGTGAA
>PLMO01000135.1:0-13729 GCA_003142515.1 Bacteroidales bacterium | reverse complement strand
ATTTTATGGGAATGGAAATATCCATATGGAAGGAAATTACCAGGATGACCTGAAAGAGGGATATTTTAAAGAATATGCAGAAAACGGCGACCTGATCAGTGTGGATAAGTATGTGAAGGATGTGAAACAGGCAGAAGCCCAGGAGATCCGGAAGCTGGATATAAAGAATGAATATTATCCCGATGGCAAAATCAAGACCAGCGGGACTTACCGCAACGAAACCCCGGAAGGAATTTACCGGGAGTACAATACGATGGGGCAGATTATCCGGTCGCTGGTTTATGATATGGGAACCATTATCGGGGAGGGAATTGTGAAGGAAGATGGCAACCGCGATGGACACTGGAAGGATATTTATCCCGATGGCAAAATCAAAGCTGAGGGCGATTACAAGGACGGAAAGCAGGTGGGCGAATGGAAATTTTATTATCCCGGCGGGAAACTAGAACAGGACGGAAAATTCACAAGTTCGGGAAAATTCCTGGGAACCTGGAAATGGTATTATGAATCGGAACAGCTGATGCGGGAAGAGGAATACGATAATGGATTGAAAGACGGGATGCATACCGAATACGACGAAAATGGCAAGATCGTGGAAGAGGGAGAATACATAAAGGACCTGGAAGATGGGCCCTGGTTTACCACCATCGGGGATTACCTCGAACGTGGCACATACAGGGATGGATTGAAAAACGGGAAATGGGTCAGCTATCACTTGATTTCAACCAATGCGAAAACAGACAGTATCCTTTCGTTCTCAGGTAGTTTTGTAGATGACAATCCTGACGGAAAACACATCTATTACTGGGATAATGGAAAGGTAAAAGATGAAGGGTTTTATCTGATGGGAAAAAAAGAAGGCAACTGGATCAAATACGAATATGACGGAACACCTTTCCTGGTGATCACTTACCGGAATGGTATGGAAACGAAATATGATGGAGTAAAGATCAAACCACCAATTGAATCGGGTGATCAATAATAAGTAAAGAAAATTATGGACAAATACAAGAAACCGGCAGATAACCGGAAAAGAAAACAAATACCGGATTCCCGGAAAGAAAAATCGTCAGAAAAACGACCTTCCTATTCCCGGAGAAGAAATGAGGATGAATGGAAAAGAAAATCACGTCCCGGCGAAGCCACCGAAAGTGATCTGATCCGGCTGAACCGGTATATCGCCAATGCAGGCATCTGTTCCCGTCGTGAAGCGGATAAATTGATCCAGGCCGGCGCAGTGCAGGTAAACGGGAAGGTTGTAACTGAATTAGGGACGAAAGTGTCAATGACCGATAAAATCTCTTATGGCGACCAGGCTCTTTCACGTGAAAAACTCCGGTATGTGCTGTTGAATAAACCTAAAGGTTTTATTACGACAACCGATGACCCGGAAAACCGTAAAACCGTGATGAACCTGATCGCACGCGCATGCAAAGAACGCATTTACCCGGTTGGAAGGCTCGACCGTAATACAACAGGACTTCTTTTGTTCACCAACGATGGGAAAATTGCAAAACGGCTGTCGCACCCGAGATACGGAATCAAGAAGATCTATCATGTGGGCCTCGACAAGAATGTTTCGGTAGCTGATATGAAGAGCATCCTTGCGGGAATGGAGCTGGAAGATGGACTCGTAAAAGCGGATGCCATAGAGTTTGTGGGTGACGGGAAAGACAAAAAAGAAATCGGCCTTGAACTTCACACCGGGCAGAACCGCGTAGTGAGGAGGATCTTTGAGAAGCTCGGTTACAAAGTGGTTAAACTCGACCGGGTTTATTATGCAGGTCTCACCAAAAAAAATCTTCCCCGCGGAGAATGGAGATTCCTGGAAGAGAAAGAGCTCAACATGCTCAAAATGATCGGGACATAAGAATGCAGGAAAGATGAATGCAGAAATTGAAGACAGAAGTCGGAAGTCAGAGGACAGAGTGAAAAATGAATAGCGAACAGCGAATTAAATACTTAAAATTCAATTTATGATAAAAGGATTTGTTTTTGCGTCACTTTTTTTTCTCATCCAATGTTGTTTTGCATCCGTTGATCCCATGCAGGATCTGATCCGTGCAGCAGGCGATGCAACCGTATATCCCAATGACAACCTGCTGTTGATTTTCGACAGCACACGGGTGGATGTCAAGGAATCAGGACTGAGCTATGTCTGGTCCCATACCCTGACCAAAGTCCTGAATGCCAAAGGAGACATCGACCTGAATGTGGTGAAATTCGGTTACGATCCTCTGTCGGCCTATGTCGATATCAAAAAAGTGGTGATCTATAAAAAAGATGGAACCATCCACAATCTAGACCTCAAGAATGTACTGGATTACCCTGCGCCAGCGAGGATGATCTACTGGGGCGCAAGGGAAAAGATGATCGAAGTAGGAAGGCTGGATCCCGGTGATGCCCTTGAAGTGGTTGAATTCAAGAAAGGGTTCACCTATGCCTTGCTGGAACCGGGAGAGGATGATGACAATAAATATATCCCCCCTATGAAGGGCCATTATTACGACATTGTCGAATTCTGGAGCGGGATCCCGGTAAAAGTGAAAGTTTACGAAATTGATGTTCCGAAAGACAAACCGTTGCAGTACCAGGTTTACAATGGTGAAGTGCAGTCATCGGCCTTATTCAGGGAAGATAAAAACGTGTATACATTTACCAAGAAAGATATTATTCCTTTCAAGCCCGAGCCACATAGTGTGGCCACATCAGATGTGGCGACCAAGCTGCTCCTGTCCACGAGTCCGGACTGGTTCGCAAAATCCCGCTGGTTCTACAAGGTGAATGAAGATTTTGGCAGTTTTGATGATACCCCCGAAATCCAGGCAAAAGTGAACGACATACTGAAAAGCGCAAAAAACGAATTGGATTCCATCTCCCTTCTGACCCATTGGGTAGCCGATGAGGTTCGTTATTCCGGGATCTCAATGGGGTGTGGTGAAGGTTATACGCTGCACAAAGGAGCGATGACCTTCAGCGATCGTTGCGGTGTTTGCAAGGATAAAGCCGGTATGCTGATCACCATGCTGCGTGCAGCCGGATTTAAATCATACCCCGCCATGACCATGGCCGGTTCGAGGATTGATTATATCCCTGCCGATCAGTTCAACCACAGCGTGACCATTGTAAAACTGAAAGACGGAAAATATCACCTGCTGGACCCGACCTGGGTTCCCTTTGTCAGGGAATTATGGTCAAGCGCCGAACAGCAGCAACAATACCTGATGGGTGTTCCCGAAGGCGCCGACCTGGCAACTACTCCACTTTCAGCACCGGAAAATCATTTTCTGAAAATCGACGGGAAATCATCTTTATCTGCAGACGGAACCATGACAGGAACACTGACAATCACCGCAGAAGGGCAATCTGATGCCGGGATCCGCGGGATGTTCAGGAATTCCAATAAAACACAATGGAACCAGAATGTGGAAAAAGAGATCCTTAAAATATCACCCTTAGCCGAAGTTACACATATTGAATATACCGACCCCATTGACTACAAATCCGGACCGATAAGAATAACCGTTGAATATAAGATCCCCGAATATGCACTTGTTTCCGGTAACCAGGTTCTTTTTACACCGGTGACAGCCTCCAATGTTTTTAAAAATTACCAGCCGCACCTGTTTTTTGAAACTTGGATAAAAGACAGGAAATATCCCTTCCGCGATCGTTGTTCACGTTTGGTTGAACTCAGTGAATCTATCCAGCTTCCGGGAAATTCAAAAAGTGTATATCTACCTGTTGCAAAAAATAACAAAGGCGATATTTGTTCATTCCACGGAGGATATGATTGGAAAGATAATATCCTGACACTGAACGAAAAGATCATACTAGGAAAACGCATCTACGACGCGAAAAACTGGCCGGAATTCCGTGATGCCGTTATTTCACAGGTTTCTTTTGCAGATGATCCCGTTGTTTTTAACCTTCAGAAATAATGCATCTCCACAAAATATTCAATATGAAAAAATATTTTTCCATCCTTCTTACATTCATCCTCCTTCTTCAATCCTCTATTATCCTTTATTCACAGGATGAAAACTACGATGCCGTTTACCTGAAACTGAAAAAAGAATACACATTCAATCCCGATGGCAGCATAGATTACCGGTATGTGAAAAAGCAGAAACTTCAAACATACCGATCATTTAATAATATTTATGGAGAGACATTCATTATTTACAACCCGGATTTTCAAACCCTGAAAGTGAATGAAGTTTATACAATCATGGCTGACGGCAAAAAGAATCCTTCTCCTGCAAATGCCTTCAATGAAGTCCTTCCGGGATTTGCCGCCAATGCTCCCGCCTACAATAAGCTGCGCGAGATGGTAATCACACATGCAGGGACCGAGCGGAATGCCGTTCTGAACCTTGATTACGTGCTACATTCAAAAAAAGGATTTTATCCCTGCCTGATGGGGAATGAGTTGTTATGTGAGGTGGAACCGGTAAAGGAACTGACGTTTATCATCCGGGTTCCTTCAGAAAGCAAACTGAATTATTCGATTCTGAACAGCTCGGCAACCCCGGTTATTACCCAAGATGGCGACTTACAGGTTTACACCTGGGAATTTACAGATGTCCCTGCGATCTCTACTGAAGACTTTCAGAAAGGCGGCAACGATCTTTATCCGAAGATCATCTTCGGTACCGCGAAAAATCGTTCAGACCTGTACAGGGAATTCCAGAAACAGGCTGCATTTTCTTATAGTTTAAATACTGACATGAAAAATGCAGTTTCAGCTATATCCGCAGAAAACAAAGAAAAGACAGATATCCTGTTAAAACTTCAGGATAAAGTAATTAACGAATTCCGATTATACCCGATACCGCTGAAGAACACCGGGTTTACTTGCAGGACCGCTCAGGAAACCTGGAACAGCAATGGAGGAACGACCATTGAAAAAGCGGTACTTCTCACAGCTTTGCTCAAAGAAGCCGGTGTGGAAGCGAATCCTGTATTCATGATCAGGAACAGCTTATATGATGAAGCCATCGGATCAATGATGGATATTGAGGATATCCTGGTGAAGGCTGAATTACCCGGCAACGGGCCTGTCTATTTGTCGGTAACCACCCTTAATCCCCAGAACCTGGTCCTCAGTTCACCTGAAAGGATTTTTATTGAATTATGGCAGGGAAATATCCGGGTTGAAAAATCACCTTCTTTAGTAAATAAAATCAACCTGACCGGAACTTTTACGGTGAATGAAAAAAATCAATTATCAGGAGAAATTTCCTTTACTGAAGATAACGGTGTAAATCCTTACCTGATGCTGCTCCGGGACAAGAACAAGACAAAATCCCTTATTGGCGGCGGGTTATCTTCCTCCGACCTAAAAGATCCCGGTATTACAAAGATAGAAATGGATCAATCTTCAGTTGTGATCGCCGTTCAGAAAGATAAACCCTTCCGCAGCGATTCGGATTATTATTTTCTCCAGTTGCCTTTACTGACCAATGGCATTGAAAGCCTCGGCATCCATCTTTTGCCCAAAAACCGTATCACATCACTGGAAATCTCATCTATCATAGAAGAAAATAACGACTTCACTTTCGTGCTTCCTGACAAGATGAAACCATTTATCCCCAATGAGAAAAAGGAAATCAAGAACAACATCGGCACATTCTGTTTTGAAGTGAAAACGAAAGGCACAAAAGTTATCGTTCACAAATCCCTGAAATTGGAAAAACACGTGATTCAGCCGGAGGAATACGCGGAATTCAAGACCCTGTTGGATCACTGGAATACCAACCGGTTCCGGGAGATGGTGTTTAAAAAATAGGGGTTAGGCATTGGGTATTAGGTTTTAGGGGAAGCGGAGGGGAAAATGAAGAGTGAAAAATGAAGAATAAAAAAACAGAAAAAATGGCAACACTGACACAAGAAATGAAAGACATGATTGCAACACAGCAATGTTTTGTTGGAACAGTCAATGCAGATGGAACGCCCAATGTAGCACCAAAGCGATCGACCCGTGTATTGTCTGACGATTCCCCTTATTTTCACTGAAGCTACCGGTGGGGCAACGTATGAAAATATAAAAAGAGGGTCAAAAGTTTCTGTTTCCATCGTAAATCGTGAAAGTTTAGATGGATACAGGTTTGTGGGAGATGCGGAATTGCAGGAAAACGGTGTGTTATACGAACAGGCGGCTGCAATGTCTGCCAAATTAGGGATGCCCAAACCACGTGCTGTGGGCATAATTCATATAACGGAAATACATTCCCTTAAACCTGGTCCAATGGCGGGGAAAAAAATAGGTTGAAACTTGTAATAACACCAACGTTATAAAAGACCACCGGAATGCCAACCAGTACAGGGAGGTGGTATTTAAGAAAACCGAGTAAAAACAAACAATGTAAAACCCAGGCAAACAATAATGCCGGTAGATCTGTTATTCAGTAATTACCACTTTGCCGGTCGCAATTATTTTGTTGTCTTGGGTTATATTAACAAAGTAAATTCCACTTGTTAAATTACCCCGGGCTATTTGCATTTTGCTTCCGGAAATATGATTTATCGTTCTTAGTTTTTGCCCAAACAAATCGTAAATATTCAGTTCGGAATTATTCAGCTCGGGGTCGAATAAAATTGTTGTTGTTGTGATGAACGGATCAGGATAAATAATCATATGTTGATCAGATTCAGTACCATTTATTGAAATAGGCCTTGTGGTACTTTTTAATTTAGCAACAAAGAGATCAATGGTTCCTGAATCGGAATTTGTCAATGTTGTTTCTCCAAAAGTAAGAGAAGGACTGGTAAAATATCCGCCTGCAACCAAATTTCCCTCAGGATCAGTACAAATAGAATATCCTGCATCATCATTGCTGCCACCAATACCTGTCGCCCAAACAACATCTCCTGATGAATTATATTCTACGATATAAAAATTCCGGTTTGGGGCAGCATTATTTATCAGAGTGGTTGAACCAATAGTGATGGAATCACTTTGATAAGGCCCTGTTAAAAACACATTTCCGAAGCAGTCGGCACTGATAGAATAAGTAGCATCACTACTGGTGCTGTTTTTTGAACTGTTTGCCCAAATCACATTACCGGAAGCGTCATATTTAACAAGACAAAAATCGGAATAAGGCGGACCGGTATTCGTTAATTTTATCGTGTCAAAAGTAATGGAAGTACTCCGGAAACTTCCCCCCATAAAAACATTTCCTGCATTGTCAGCAGTTACAGACGATCCATAATCACTATCACTGCCTCCTGCACGTTTAGCCCAAAGAACATTACCTGCAGAATCATATTTTGCTATAAAAATATCACTGGTTCCGGGAGTGGAATTTGTCAGTGTTGTTCCTCCAAAAGTCAGAACAGGACTAAAAAAATATCCACCTGCAACCAAATTTCCATCCGCATCCGTACTGATAGAATTTACCGCATCATCATCATAGCCCCCGATACCTCTTACCCAAATGACATTCCCGGATGGATTATATTTTACAATATAAGAATCCCGGGTTGGAGCACCGTAATTTACCAAAGTAGTTGAACCAATTGTGATGCGATCACTTTGATAAGGACCTGTTAAATATACATTTCCATATTTATCAGTACAAATTGAATAAGTAGCATCACTACTGAGGCTGTTTTTTGAACTGTTTACCCATTGCACCTTGCCGGAAGCGTCAAATTTGACAAGAAAAAAATCAGAATAAGGAGGACCGGCGTTCATTAATGTTATCGTGTCAAAAGTAATATAATCACTCCGAAAACTTCCCCCGACATAAATATTTCCTAAAGTGTCAATCGCTACAGACGATCCATAATCACTATCACTGCCTCCGAAACTTCTTGCCCAAAGCACATTACCGGAAGCATCATATTTTACAATGAACATATCATATGTTCCCGAACCGGAGTTAATTAATGTAAATGGACCAAAGTGTATTAAATCACTTGAAAAAGATCCGGCTGCATAAACATTGCCACGTACATCTGTGGTAATTGATTTTACCAGATCATCGTTGCTTGCGCCAGAACTATTGGCCCAGAGCCAGTTAGGAGACTGTGCATTTGCAATGCTGCAAATCAGGATAAATAGGAAAAGTAACTTTGTTTTCATGGTGCTGGATTTTTTAGTATTACCAACAAATCTCCCCCTCCCTGCAATGATTATTATATTATATAAGAAAAAAACAAATATAACAAAAAAAGCATTACTATATCCTATTAATGTATAATTTTTAGTTTTTAAGAAATGACACTCCGCCCTGTGCCATGTTTTCATAAGGATTTTCCTTGATAAAAACGATATAAGCCTCTTTCGGAATGTTCATGATATCACTAGCCAATTGTGTGATTTCTTTAGCCAGTTTTTCTTTTTTTTCGAATGAAAGTACAGGTCCTTCAATTGTGATTACAGGCATGATAGATCTCCTTTACATGATTAAACGGTTAAAAAACATCCACACTACTTAACAATTGTCCTCCCCAATTCCTTGCCTTGTATACGTATCCGAATTTCATCCAGTTTCATTCGCTGCATGATACATTGCCTTGACTCTTCAATTTCTTTATTATCTTTTGAATTATTAAGTTCTTTAAGGCGTTTAGAGTATACGTCAATCATACGTTCAACTTTCTTTGCCTTGAAATCAAAAAGCGTTGGGAGAATGGATTCCGCCAATCGTTCAATTTCGGGACGAAGAAAAACTTGATTTTTTTCCCATCCATGGCTGTATTCATAAGGAAGAATGACAAGGTCGATGGCAAGGGTTGCGAGGATGGGATCGGGATGATACAGAAAAAAATCTTTGTCGGGAATGACGCCTTTTTGCTGAAGTTCGGCCATTTCATCGAAGATCTGACGACACACGGGTTCTTCAAACGGAATCTCGTCCCTAAGGAGGTCCTGGATGATGAGGTCGGCAACTTTCAAATGGATTTCCTCCTCCGGTTCATCGCCGGTTTTCTGCTTCAGGGTAATGGATTCACTACCGAACTGCAGTAACAACCGGATAATCTCTTTTTCCAGGTATTCGCAAGAATCAAAGTCGAATATTATTTGAGGCTCAGCGGTCAAAGTTTCTTCCGGTTCAATGTAAGGCCCCTGTCCTTCTTCCTGCAGTTTTTTCGAGAATTTTTTTCGCAAGATCTTGTTCATCTCATTGACCAGCGTCTTTTCTGGGACGCCAAGCAGGGAAGAACATTCATTAATGAAAAAGTTACGGGTAATGCCATCCGGAATAATGGCAATCGTATTTACGATTTCTTTTACCAGTCCGGCTTTTTTGACCGGATCGCCGGCCGTTTCATTGAGCAGAAGCCGGGTCTTGAAAAGGATAAAGTTAACTGCATTTTTTGCGATGAACGCTTCCACTTCTGCAGACCGGTGTGTCCGGGCGAATGAATCCGGATCTTCTTTTTCGGGAAAGAGCACGATTTTAACATTCATTCCCTGTTCCAGGATCATGTCGATGCCCCTCAATGATGCTTTGATGCCCGCGGGATCACCATCATAAAGGATGGTGATGTTCGGGGTATATCGTTGAATGAGCCTGACCTGGTCGTTGGTGAGGGATGTGCCCGAAGATGCCACCACGTTTTCGATGCCGGCCTGGTGCAGAGAGATCACATCGGTGTATCCTTCCACGAGGTAGCAATTATTTTTTGCAACCATTGCATTCCGTGCAAAATACAAACCGTATAGCGATTTGCTTTTATTGTAGATTTCCGATTCAGGTGAATTCAGGTATTTGGCCGTTTGTTTGTCGGCGCTGAGGATACGTCCCCCGAACCCAAGGATCCTCCCCGAAGCGCTGTGGATCGGGAACATCACACGCCCATGGAAACGGTCGATCAGCCGGTCCTCTCTTTGAATGGACAACCCGGTCTTGACAAGGTATTCGGGCTTATATCCTTCCGAGACGGCATGGGATGAAAAATCTTCCCATCCTTCCTTCGAATAACCCAACTGGAACTTACGGATATATTCATCCCGGAAACCGCGTTCCTGCAAGTAGGTAAGCCCGATCGCCTTCCCGTCCTCGGTCTCGAAAAGGATTTGTTCAAAATATTTTTGGGCAAACTGATTAACGAGGAACAAGGTTTCCTTCTCATTTTGTTCCTGGATCTTTTCCGGAGTCTGTACTTCTTCCGCGATCTCAATGTGATACCGTTTTGCCAGGAACCGCAATGCTTCCGGATAGGTATAATGCTCATGCTCCATCAGAAAGTTCACCGTATTCCCCGCTTTTCCACATCCGAAACATTTGTAAATCCCTTTTGCGGGAGATACTGTAAAAGAAGGCGTTTTCTCGTTATGAAAAGGACACAACCCGATGTAATTCGTCCCTCTTCTTTTCAGGGAAACAAAATCCGCAATGACCTCTTCGATCCGTGCAGCAGACAAAATATTTGAGATTGTATCGGGAGTGATCACAAAAGTGATTTTTTTCTCAGCTAAGGTAACAAAAATCGATCAATTAAGCCCGCTAAAATGATGAAGATATCGGAGAGATTTTGTACTTTTATGATCTAAAATTCATCCCATGGACCGTAGAGAATTCTTCAAGAAAAGCATCCTGACAGGTGTTGCTGCAGGCGCTGCGATGACCTTCGGTGATTTCAGGAACGTGTTTGCCGGGAAAATTCCTCCTTCCGGAACACCCGGACCTTTCGACCTCGTAGCGGTCAAAGACGGCGAGCCGGTTCAGATGTTCGACAAAGCCATCGAGTCGCTTGGGGGAATGAAAAATTTTGTGAAAAAGAACCAAACCGTTGTAGTTAAACCCAATATCGGATGGGATACCTCTCCACAACGTGGCGCAAACACCAATCCCGACCTGGTGAAACGGATCATAGAACAATGTTATAGTGCTGGGGCGAAAACAGTTTACGTTTTCGACAACACCTGCGATAACTGGAACAAATGTTATGAGAACAGTGGAATCCGGAAAGCCGTGAAAGATGCCGGCGGAAAAATCGTTCCTGCCAATTCAGAAAGTAATTACCAGGAGGTGGATGTGAAAAATGGCAAAAAGCTGAAAAAAGTCAAAATTCATGAACTGATCCTCAGCTCGGATGTCTTCATCAATGTTCCTGTGCTGAAAAATCACGGGTCAACGGTGATCACGGCTGCGATGAAAAATAATATGGGGATTGTGTGGGATCGCGGATTTTGGCACCGCACCGACCTGAACCAATGCATCGCCGATTTTGCAGGATATCGTAAACCCGACCTGAACGTAGTGGATGCTTACCGGGTAATGACCAAACGCGGTCCCCGGGGGGTCTCAGAAGAGGATGTGATACTAATGAAATCGCTACTACTTTCAAAAGAGATTGTTGCAGTGGATGCCGCAGCTGCCAGGTTGTTCGGAACCGAGCCTGCAAATGTCTCCTACATAAGGCTTGCCCATGAAGCCGGACTAGGCGTCATGGACCTGACAAAGCTGTCCATCAACCGGATTAAAATGTAAAGACATGCAGCTTACTTTCCTGAAAAAGATCAGGGTTGTTGTTTCGCTGATCTTTTTTATTGTTACCGTTTTCGTATTTGTTGATTTTACCGGGCTGGTTTCCATACGGCTGATCAGGGCGTTGCTATATCTTCAGTTTATTCCGTCTTTCCTTAAATTTATCGATACGTTTTCCATTGCAGCTGCGGGATTCCTCTTCATCCTTATTTTGACCATTTTCTTTGGCAGGGTTTATTGTTCGACGATTTGCCCGTTGGGAACCTTGCAGGATATCTTCACGTGGGTATCCAAAAAATTTCATATCCAAAAGCGCAGTAAATTCACTAAACCGCAAAACTGGATTCGTTACACGATAGTGGGAATCCTGGTACTGGTCTTGTGTTTTTCTTCAATTTTTTTGGTAAACCTGCTGGATCCTTACAGCCTGGCGGGAAAGATTTTTGGAAATCTTTTCAGGCCAATGTATTACATAGGAAACAATCTCCTTTCAAGAATTTTTCAACTGTTCGATTCCTATATCGTTTATTCTGTTCCAATTAAAGTTTTTTCCTGGCCCCCGGTCCTTTTTTCATTTTCCTTCCTGGTTATGATTGTTTTTCTTGCAATATATAAGGGAAGATGGTATTGCAATACCCTGTGCCCGGTCGGCACACTGCTGGGTTTTTTTTCACGTTTTTCCATTTTTCAAATAAGGATGGATGAAAACGCCTGCACTTCCTGCGGACTTTGTGCTGTAGTGTGTAAGGCAGGATGTATAGATATTAAAGAAAAAAAAGTAGATTTTTCCCGCTGTGTTGCATGTTATGATTGTTTTAAAGCCTGTCCTGAAGATGGAATTGGATACAGATACAACTTGAAGACAAAAAGTTCACGCAAAGAACACAAAGAAAAAGCAAAGAACACGGAGGCTTTGTTTACAGTACCTGAAGCTTTGCGCCCTTTACAGGACCTTGGTGTACTTTGCGTGAAACAGAATAAACCCTCAAATCCTTCAAGACGGAACTTCTTCAAAACAACCATTCTTGGAACCACCGCCATCCTATCTGCAAAAACACTATTTGGAGGAAATAAAGAACAACAGGGAATCAGCGTTATTCCGGTTACACCGCCTGGCTCGGTCAGCATCTGGCATTATACATCCAGGTGCACCGCCTGCCACTTATGCGTGAGCATTTGCCCCACCCGGGTACTTCAGCCCACTCTCCTGGAATTCGGATGGTCGGGGATATTCCAACCGAAAATGAATTATCACGCCGAATATTGTAACTTTGAATGTGTGAAATGTTCGGAAGTTTGTCCGACGGGCGCCATTCTTCCCATATCGAAAGAACAGAAATCAACCTTGCAGATCGGGACCTCAAAATTCATAAAAAACATCTGCATTGTTGTTACCAAACATACTGCCTGTGGCGCTTGTTCGGAACGTTGCCCGACCAAAGCGGTTGAAATGGTGCCATACCTTGGAGGCCTCATGATTCCCAAGGTGGACGAAAAAATCTGTGTCGGATGTGGCGCCTGCGAATTTGCCTGTCCGACCAAACCCGATAAAGCCATCTATGTGGAAGCAAATCCCTATCACCGGAAAGCATTAAAACCAAAAAAGAAAGTTGTCGATAAGAAAAAAGCAATAAAACCAACTGACGATTTTCCATTTTAATCAATGGTGCCATGGTGTAGTGATGCAGCGTGCGTAAAAATTGCGTTAAAATGCAAATCAATTATTTTTATACCTCACCACGGCACTATGGCACCACTTAATATATGTTCGAAATAAAAAAATTTAGTTTTAACGAAAGTGATCTAACGAAACAAGCATTTGCAATCCGCCATAAAGTGTTTGTGGAAGAAGAGAACATTGACCCAAACCTGGAATATGATCACGAAGAAGATGCGCATCATTACCTGCTTTTACTGGGCGGAAAAGCAATTGCAACTGCCCGTTGGAGGGAAACAGAACAAGGCATCAAGCTGGAACGATTTGCGGTGTTGCCAGAGTTCCGTAGCCGGGGTCTGGGCGGGATAATCCTGAAAGAGGTGCTGAACGATGTCGTGCCGCTTGAGAAGACCATCTACCTTCATTCGCAGTTGCGGGCAGTTCCTTTTTATGAAAGACATGGTTTTGTGAAAGAAGGCAACGTTTTGTATGAGGCCGGCATGGCACACCACTACATGAGAAAGATTTAATTAGTAATGAGTAATTACAGAATTAAATAATTAAAGAATTACTGATTACTCATTTCCCGCATTATTAAATTACTAATTAATAACTCAAGTTTCGC
>PLMO01000111.1:1133-14113 GCA_003142515.1 Bacteroidales bacterium | reverse complement strand
TTTTCATTCTTAATTCTTCATTTTTCATTATCCATTGCTTTCCGCTGCATGATTCTTTCATAACTTTCTTCCCTGTATGAATAATAATAACGAAGGCTTTCAGTTATATTCATTATAAATTATTTTCTTACCTTTGCACACCTAATTTTCAGCCCAATGGTAATGGATTCAGACAAATTTCAGGGTGAAGGACTGGCCTATGACGATGTGCTACTGTTACCGGCTTATTCCGAGGTTCTTCCGCGCGATGTGGATGTGACGACTTTGTTGTCGAGAAACATCCGCCTCAATATCCCGATCGTTTCTGCCGCTATGGATACGGTTACCGACTCTACCATGGCGATTGCCATGGCCCAGGAAGGCGGGATCGGAGTGTTGCACAAGAACCAGCCTATCGAAGCCCAGGCCATTGAAGTAAGGAAAGTGAAGCGTGCCGAGAACGGCATGATACTGGATCCGGTCACCATCAATGTGGGTGGTCTCGTGGGAGATGCCCTGGACCTCATGAAAGAATACAACATCGGCGGGATCCCTGTTATCGACGATCAGTATAAACTGGTGGGCATCGTCACCAACCGTGACCTTCGTTTTGAGCGCGATGTATTGCGCCCCATCACCGAGGTGATGACCAAGCAGGTTTTTACCACAAACGAATTCACGGATTTCGCGAAGGCAGAAGAGATCCTGCAGAAATACAAAATCGAAAAACTTCCCGTCGTTGATACCGACAACAAGCTGGTCGGGCTGATCACATACAAGGACATCATTAAGATCAAGGCCCGGCCGAATGCCTGCAAGGATTCACGCGGCCGTTTGCGCGTTGCCGCTGCCGTTGGAATATCCAAAAATACCATCGATCGTGTTTCCGCACTTGTGAACGAGGATGTGGATGCCATTGTGATCGATACCGCCCATGGACATACCCGCAATGTGATGGACATGGCAAAACTGGTGAGAAAGTCATTCCCCAATATTGATCTCATTGTAGGGAATATAGGCACCGGAGAAGCTGCCAGGGACCTTGCCAAACTCGGTGTGGATGCCGTAAAGGTAGGGATCGGCCCCGGTTCTATCTGCACCACCCGCATCATCGCCGGAATCGGTATCCCGCAACTCTCAGCCATCTATGCCGTCACCAAAGCATTGAAAGGTTCGGGCATCCCGGCCATTGCCGACGGCGGGATCCGTTATACAGGCGACATTGTCAAAGCATTGGCTGCCGGCGCCCATTCGATCATGGCCGGTTCGTTGTTTGCCGGTGTTGACGAATCACCTGGCGAAGCCATCATCTTTGAAGGAAGGAAATACAAGACTTACCGTGGGATGGGATCGATAGAAGCCATGCAGCAGGGTTCAAAGGACCGGTATTTCCAGGATATGGAAGATGATATCAGGAAGCTGGTTCCGGAAGGCATCGTCGGAAGGGTTCCCTATAAAGGTTCCCTCTCGGAAGTCATTTACCAGATGGTAGGCGGACTGCGTTCGGGAATGGGTTATACCGGATCGAAAAATGTGGAAGAACTTCAGAAAGCAAAGTTTCTGAAGATCACTTCCGCCGGTGTTGTTGAAAGCCATCCTCATGACGTGACCATCACCCGTGAGGCTCCTAACTACAGCCGTTAACCGGATGAATACCTGAATACTTAAAGTACTCTTATAAATATCAAATTAAATCAGTTGAACAATGAAAAAATTTATTACAATTATTTTTGTATTGTCGATCTTGTTTGGAATCGGATTTCCGGTGAAGGCCCAGGTAAAGAATGATGATGTTCTCCTGACCATCGGGGGCAAGCCGGTCACAGTAGGTGAATTCATGGCTATTTACCAGAAGAATGATATGAAGAAAGGCGATTTGATTGATACGAAGAAACTGGAAGACTATCTTACCTTGTATATCAATTTTAAATTAAAAGTGCGGGAAGCCGAAGAACTCGGATTCGATACTGTTACCTCTTTTGTGACTGAACTAAAAGGATACCGTGATCAGCTTGCAAAGCCCTACTTTACAGATGAAGCAACCATCGACCGGTTAGTCAGGGAAGCTTATGACCGCGAGCATTTTGATTTGCGGACCCGCCATATTTTCGTCAAACTGGCACCGGATGCCCTGCCAAAGGATACGCTGGAAGCCTGGCAGAAGATCTCGAAGATCAGGGAACGGCTCATGAAAGGGGAAGCTTTTGAGAAGGTAGCATCTGAAGTTTCAGAAGATCCCTCTGCCCGGGACCGCGAAGCTAACCAGCAACATCCCTTCCTCCCCGGAAACCATGGAGACCTTGGCTATTTCACTGTTTTCGACTATGTCTATTCCTTTGAGAGCGGCGCTTATAATACAGAACCCGGGAAGGTATCCCCGATTGTCCGGACTGAATATGGTTATCACCTGATCAAGGTTACCAGCAAACGGGAAGCACTTGGGAGAGTGACCGCTGCACATATCTTCATGGCCATCCCAAAAAATGCCATNNATTCAGATGACAAAGGCAGCGCCCCAAAAGGTGGGGTTTTGCCCAAATTCGGCGTAAACCGAATGGTACCCGAATTCATCGATGCTATTTACACGCTGGCCAAAGAAGGTGATTTCTCCACACCCGTCCAGACACCTTATGGCTGGCATCTCATCCGCCTCATTGAACGAAAGAAACCGGGAACGTTTGAAGAAGAAAAAGCCGACCTGAAACAGAAAGTCCAGAAGGATGGCCGGTCAGAGCTGGCAAAGCAGACTGTGCTCGCCATGATCAGGAAAGAGAGCAATTTTGTGGAAATGCCGGATGCGGTAAAAGACTTTTATACCGTGGTCACCGATAGCATTTTCGCCGGAAAATGGGATGTCGCCCTTGCACAAAACCTTACCAAACCGATGTTCCAGATCAATAGCCAACTTTACTCCCAGAAAGACTTTACCGGCTACCTGGCGAAGAACCAGCACAAGATGGAAAAACAGAAGATCACTGCCTTTGTGGATAAGACATACAAGGAATTTCTGAATGACAACCTGATAAAATATGAAAACACCCGTTTAGAGGAAAAATATCCCGATTTTAAAAACCTCATGACCGAATACCGCGACGGAATTCTCCTATTCGACCTGACAGACCAGAAAGTGTGGTCGAGGGCTACAAAAGACACAACCGGCCTCAAAGATTTCTACGAGAGCCACAAAAACAATTATATGTGGGAAGAACGGCTGGAAGCTACGATTTATACCATCAGGGATCAAAAGCTGGCACAGAAAGTGAGAAACTTCCTACTGTCGGGACTTACAGATGACGCACTTCTTAAGGAGATCAACGTAGATACAACCAAGAACCTGAAAATCGATTCCGGAAAATATTCCAGGAAAGAAAACAAATACATTGATGCTGTAACCTGGGTACCCGGATTGTCGAACGACATTCTTGCAAATCCCGGCGTGGTGATCGTAAATGTCAAGAAAGTAATTCCACCTGAAGGAAAGACCCTGAATGAAGCCCGCGGTCTTATCACAAATGATTACCAGAATTTCCTGGAAAAGATCTGGGTGGAATACCTGCGGAATAAATATACAGTGTTGGTGAATAAGGACATCCTTTCACACATCAAATAAACCCAGGTGAAAAAATTCATTATTGTCCTGCTGATCATTATTACGGGATGCTCTTCATTTTTCAAAAAAAAAACGGAGCATGCCGTAGCAAGAGTTTACAATGATTACCTTTATGAGTCCGACCTGAAAAGCGTCATTCCAAAGGGTACACTGGCAAAGGACAGTATCGGCCTGGCAAAAAGCTACATCGATACCTGGATCCATCAACGTCTGGTCATTCACCAGGCAGAGCAGAACCTCACCAGCGCCCAGATGGATTTTACCCAGCAGCTTGACAATTACAAGAATTCACTTATCGTCTATACCTATGAGAACGAACTTATAAAACAGAAACTGGATACCCTGGTTACGGATGAGGATATCGAGAATTATTATGACAGGAACCAGCAGAACTTCCTGCTGAAAGATAACATCGTACAGCTTCAATATGTGAAGCTCCCATTGAAATCAGTCTATGTCAAGCAGTTCAGGAAACTGCTTGATTCGGAAAACGCAGCCGACAAGACCCGGCTGTCGCACGAATGCGAGCAATATGCTTCCGATTATTTCCTGGATGACCAGAACTGGCTTCCGTTCAATGATCTCCTGAAACAGATCCCAATTAAAACTTACAACCAGGAAGAATTCCTGAAAAATCACCGGGACCTCGAATACCAGGATTCTGCTTTTATTTACCTGGTAAGGTTCAAAGATTTTAAAATAAAAGAAAGTGTTTCCCCGTTGAGTTTTGAGAAAGAACGTATCCGCAACATCATCCTGAATAAACGAAAAATTGACCTCACGAAAACGATGCGTGAAGATATCTTTGAACGGGCGCAAAAGAAAAACGATTTTGAAATTTATTAATCGATGAAAATAATCCTGAAAGCGATCTTCTTAATCCTACTGACTACCGGTATAACGATGCAGGCGAAACCGCAGACTGCCAACGACTCTATCGTTGACGGCGTGGTTGCTGTAGTCGGCGCCAATGTGATCTTACGGTCGGACATTGAAAACCAATACTTGCAGTTCCGTTCGCAGGGAAATATCCAGGGTAGTTCGGAGAAAGTAAGATGCCAGATCCTGGAAGGGCTGCTCTTCCAGAAGCTTCTGTACCATCAGGCACAGGTCGACAGTGTCAAGATCACCGAATCGCAGGTGGATGGAGAAATGGACCACCGGATGCGTATGTTCATTGGCCAGGTTGGTTCTCCTGAAAAGCTGGAAGAGTATTACCAGAAGTCGATCTCAGAGATCAAAGACGAGATGCGTGATATCATCAAGGAACAAATGATGGTACAGGAATCCCAGGAAAAGATCACGAAGGAAGTGAGAATAACCCCGTCAGAGGTTAAAGCTTTTCTTAAAAAACTACCGAAAGACAGCATCCCTGAAATCTCATCCGAGATTGAAGTGGGCATGATCATGAAATCACCTGTGATCGGAGATGCTGAAAAACAAGCCTGTATCGATCGCCTGAAAAATTTTAAAGAAAGGATCAAAAAGGGCGATGATTTTTCCACCCTTGCCGTTTTATATTCCGAAGATCCCGGTTCAGCCAAGAAAGGAGGTGAACTGGGCATGTTCAAACGGGGCGATATGCGAATCGAGTTTGAGGCTGCTGCCTTCAAATTGAAACCCGGAGAAATTTCCGATATTGTGGAAACAGAAGACGGATTTCATATCATCCAGATGATTGAGCGGAAAGGGGAATACATCAATGTACGCCATATCCTTCTTCAGCCAAAGGTTTCGTTGGCAAGTATGACACGTGCAAAAACCATCCTTGACAGCGTCGGCAACCTGATTGAACAAAAAACGATCACTTTCGCAGATGCAGTTATCAGGTTTTCAGACGACCCCACACGCAACAATGGGGGATTGATCATCAATACGGCGACAGGCACCAGTAAATTTGAAGCCAGCCAGCTCGATCCCAAGATATTCTTTGTGATCGACAAGTTGAAAGTGGGCGACATCTCGGCGTCTGTGCTCTATAAGACCGAGAGGGGGAAGGAAGAATACAGACTGTATTACCTGAAGACCAGAACAGTTCCTCACAAAGCCAACCTGGAGGACGATTACGCNNATGATGGAAAATATGCACTATAAATCGGATGTAGAAGCCGTTGACGCCCTTGTTCAGAAGTATAATGTTTTACGTTCGGAGATCGCCAGGGTGATCATCGGGCAGGAAGATGTTGTAAAGAACCTGTTGATATCGATTTTCTGTAAAGGACATTGCCTGCTTGTGGGTGTGCCCGGGTTGGCCAAGACACTGATGGTGAACACGCTTTCGAAGGCCCTGGGGTTGAATTACAGCCGGATCCAGTTTACGCCCGACCTGATGCCCTCAGATATCATCGGTAGTGAGATTCTGGATGAGAACCGGAAATTCCGGTTTATCAAAGGTCCTGTATTTGCCAATATCATCCTTGCCGATGAGATCAACCGTACACCCCCGAAAACACAATCGGCCTTGCTGGAAGCGATGCAGGAAAAAGCCGTGACGGTTGCGGGTATATCATACCACCTTGAAGAACCTTTCTTTGTGCTTGCCACTCAGAACCCCATTGAGCAGGAAGGCACGTATCCCCTGCCGGAAGCCCAGCTTGACCGGTTCATGTTCAATATCTGGCTGGATTATCCTTCCTTCCAAGAAGAAATAACCGTTGTCAGGAACACCACAACCCGGCATTTAGAGACACCACAGGTTGTGGTCAGCGCTGAAGAGATCCTTTTCTTCCAGGACCTGATCCTGAAGATCCCTGTTCCGGACAATGTTTTCAATTATGCCGTGAACCTCGTTTCCAAAACACGCCCGAATACCCCAAAAGCTGACGAAAAATCGAACCAGTACCTTACCTGGGGCGCAGGGCCAAGAGCTTCCCAGTACCTGATCATGGGCGCTAAATGTCATGCAGCAATCAACGGAAAATATTCTCCCGATATCGAAGATATTATTGCTGTTGCACATGCGGTGCTCCGCCACAGGATCATCCGGAATTATAAAGCCGAAGCAGAAGGGATCCGGGTGGAAGACATCATCGATCACCTGATAAAATGAATTATTGCAGGTTTTTACCTAAAATCCGCTATTCTTGTCGAATAGGAGATGGAAACCCTGTACTTTTATTGGCCGATCATTTCAACCACCTCATGGGGCTGACTAATAAGTTCTTTTTCACCGCGAAGACGCCAAGACGCTAAAAATTAAATCATTGATTTTGCGTTCTTTGCGTTTTAGCGACTTAGCGGTAAAATAAAATAATCTTACTTATTAGTCAGCCCCGACGGGGGGTGAGGTCAAAAAGTTTAACCCAATGAAAAAGCGTAACATTTTTCTAACCGTTTTCTTTTTCGGTATGTTTGCCGCAGCTTTTCTTTTTCCTTCCTGTAACCCCGGTACCGGACATTCCGACAAAAATGCCGATAACCTTTCGGGGAAGATCACCATTTCAGGCGCATTTGCGCTTTATCCCCTGACCGTTAAATGGGGACAGGAATTTCGGAAGATTCATTCGAAGGTAACCATCAACATCTCGGCAGGTGGCGCCGGGAAAGGTATGGCGGATGCGCTGTCGAAGATGGTCGACCTGGGCATGTACTCCAAAGAGGTAAGTCCTGAAGAAAAAGCCAAAGGTGCCTGGTACATTGCCGTTTCTAAAGATGCGGTTCTTCCAACCATCAACACGGCAAACCCGGTTATCAGGGAGCTTAAAGCCAATGGACTCACAAAGCAAAAATTTTTCGATATCTTTATTTTGGGAAAGATCAAAACCTGGGGCGAAGCAACCGGAACCCGTTCGAATGTAAAACTGGAGTCGTTTACCCGTTCCGATGCTTGTGGCGCAGCAGAGATGTGGGCTAAATACCTTCAGGGGAAGAAACAGGAAGACCTGCAGGGGCTTGGCGTGAACGGAGATCCCGGGGTTGCCGACGCTATCCGGAGAAATGCAGGTGGCATCGGTTACAACAATCTCAATTTTATTTATGATATCGACACCCGCAAACCCTATCAAGGCATTGACGTGATCCCCCTCGACATGAACGGAAACGGGAAGATCGACCCGGAAGAAGACTTTTACGGCAGCCTAGACCAGGTGATGAACGCCATCAGGAATGGGGTCTATCCGTCGCCGCCGGCCCGTGACCTATACCTCGTTTCAGCAGGAAAACCAACCAATAAGGCAGTTCTTGCATTTCTGAAATGGATCCTTACAGATGGACAAAAATACCTTTCCGAAGCCGGGTATGTATCCGTTTCACCGGATAAATTAAAAGCAGGCCTTGAAAAGCTCAAATGATCCGGAAAAGAATTTGAAACTTAGCAGAGAAGGATGTATCTACTCAACCGAATTCAGCGCCACCGGGTCAACTATACCTGGATGATCGTAAGTTTGCTGCTGGTTGCTTCATTGCCTTTTCTATTGTTCCTCGGCCTTTACCTGAAATCATTCCTGCTGATCCACGATTACCATCTTGGCGACCTTCTTTTTTCTAAGGTTTGGAAACCGGGAAGCGGCAAATTCGGGTTCTATCCCTTCATTGTCGGCTCCATCTGGGTCACCCTGCTGGCCATGCTCATTTCCGCACCCATTTGCTTGCTGACAGCCATCTATGTGACGCAATACACCCGTAAACGGTTCCTGCGTATCATGCATCCCGCGATCGATATCCTGGCAGGGATCCCTTCGGTGGTATATGGTGTATGGGGCATCCTCGTGATCGTTCCCTTCATATCCTGTTTCGTCGGACCTCTTTTCGGGGTACAGACTCTGGGTTATAGCATCCTGGCTGCGGCGCTGGTATTGTCGGTCATGATTATCCCGTTTATCCTGAATATCCTGATCGAGGTTTTTCGAACCATCCCGGTGGAACTTAAGGAGGCCTCGTTATCGCTGGGTGCAACGCAATGGCAGACGGTTAAAATCGTGCTGATCAAAAAGGCGCTTCCGGGTATCATTGCAGCTTTCGGGTTCGGACTGGCACGCGCCTTCGGGGAGACGATGGCCGTTTTGATGGTAGTTGGCAATGTAGTGAAACTTCCCAAAAGCGTCTTTGACCCCGGCTACACCTTACCTGCCCTGATTGCCAACAATTACGGGGAAATGCTTTCCATCCCCAGATATGAATCGGCCTTGATGTTCGCCGCACTGATCCTGCTTGCAGTTTCACTGTTCTTTAACCTGGTGATGCATTTCTTCATCGACCGTTACAATAAATTCTCGGCATGAAATTATCGGGAAAAATAGAAGAAAAGGTATTCAAGGTCCTGATGGTCATCGCCACCTATTCCATCCTGGCTATCCTGGCTCTCATCATATACACCATCTTCGCCAAAGGGATCAAGGCCCTGTCATGGGAGATCCTTACCCAGGTGCCGAAAGGAGGATATTATTACGGGAAAGGCGGAGGCATCCTGAATGCCATCCTCGGATCGCTTTCCCTTGCATTTGGGGCAACTTTTCTTGCTTTCATCGTGGGTTTGCCGGTAGCGCTTTACATCAATGTTTTTTTGATCCGCTGGAAAAAGTTGATCATCTTTATCCGTTTTATCCTGGATCTGGTTTGGGGTATCCCCTCAATCGTTTACGGGGCATTTGGATTTTCAATGATGATCCTGCTGGGTCTCCAGACTTCCTTGCTGGCAGGCATGCTCACGGTGACCTTGTTCATTCTGCCGATCATGATCCGGTCGATGGATGAGATTCTGCGAACTGTGCCGATCGGGCTTTCGGAAGCTGCCTATTCGCTGGGATCCAACAAATCGGAATTGGCCTTTAAGATCTTTACCAGGCAAACGGTATCCGGGATCATCACAGCAATCCTGCTTTCCTTCGGACGGGCCATCGGGGATGCAGCTTCCGTTTTGTTTACTGCCGGCTACACCGATAACCTGCCCAACTCGCTGATGGAACCGGTTGCAACGCTTCCGTTATCGATCTTCTTCCAGTTGTCATCGCCGGTGCCTGCCGTCCAGGATCGTGCCTATGCCTCCGCCCTGGTTCTTACCCTTATTATTCTCATAGTCAGCCTGTTTTCACGCGGACTCGGGAAGAGATATCATAAAACAAAAATCAATTTTTAACCGGTGAGATCTGATCGACATGAAACCCACACATAAAATACACATCGAAAACCTGAATGTTTACGCGGGGAAGCAACAGATCCTGAAAGACATCAACATCGAAATTCCCAAGAATAAGATCACGGTGATCCTGGGGCCGTCGGGTTGCGGGAAAACCACGCTGCTGAAATGCATGAACCGATTGACCGACCTCTACCCCGAACTGAAAGTGACCGGAAAAGTATTGATCAATGACAAGAATGTGCTCGATGCCGGTGAAGACATTGTGAAACTGCGGCAATACATGGGACTGCTTTCACAGCGCCCATATCCCCTTCCGATGAACATCTACAACAACATTGCATTCGGATTGAAACTAAAAGGGGTGAAAAGAAGAAGGGAACTGCATAAACAGGTGGTTCATTACCTTCAGCAGGCTAATCTTTGGGATGAAGTGAAGAACCGGTTGAGGGAACCGGCATCCCGGCTTTCGATCGGCCAGCAGCAGCGGCTTTGCCTTGCACGAGGGCTGGCCGTGAACCCGGAGATCATCCTTGCGGATGAACCTACCTCGGCCCTGGATCCCATCTCCAGCCAGTACATTGAAGAAAAATTCGTGGAATTAAAAAACGACTATACCATTGTCCTGGTTACACACATACTTCGGCAGGCAAGGCGTATCGCCGATTATGTCGTGTTCATGTACCTCGGGGAAGTGATCGAACAGGGAACTGTGGAGGAGGTCTTCGGAAACCCCAAAATGGAGAAGACGAAACAGTACCTGGGAGGAACCTTTAATTAGGATTTTTCCGGACACTTCAATAATTTTTCTCTGATCCGGTAATTTTTTAGCGATCTTTGTGAAATTCTTTGCAATTTTGCAGTAGTCTGATTTATGCTGACCTGAAATTCATTCCAAACGATGGATCAAACCGACAACAAGACCGGATTAAGTTTCCTGGAAAAAGTTATCCTCCTTGCGTTGGATGATAAGGGCTGGTTTGGCAATTCAGAGCACAGTATTAAATTCGGGCTGGCCGGGGCGATCCTGTTTGAACTTTACAAACACAACCGCATTGAGCTGAAAGAAGGCGCCGTGGTCATAAAAGATCCCACACCCCTGAACGACCATCTCCTCGACAGGGTTCTTGAGTTTATCCGTTCCGGCAAGAAAAACAGGAGTATCCGCACCTGGATTCAGCGAATGGTTTTCAAAAAAATGATGATCCGGAAAAGTATCATTCATTCACTCATTGCAAAAAAGATCATCCGTAAAGAGGAGTACAGTTTCTTCTGGGTTATGTACCAGTTCAAATATCCTCTCATCAATCCTGAGCTCAAAAGACAGGTGAGGGAAGAGATCTTCTCCCGGATTATGAAAGAGGAAAAATTAGATGGATACGACCTGATGATGATTGCAGTGATGGATTCCTGTAAGATGTTCCGGAAGAATTTCAGGAACTTCGATAATTATTCAAGATTAAGGAGGAGGATCAAAGATATCATCCCGTTTAATGATCCGGGGATGGAAGATGTCAAAATCGTGGGATCTATCTACAATTCCATCCGGAGGGCTATTGTGGCTTCCAACGTCTCCATTCACGCATAAAATTTCCCCTGCCGGCTGTCTCGTTTTTCAAGTTCTGCCTCTATCCGGCGAAGGACCTCGTCGTAGCGTACCAGTCCCATGTTGGTGCCGGTAAGGAATTTAGGCGGCATTTCGCTGGTAAACCGTTCTATGACGATGGAAGGATTCAGTTTTTCAATAAAACGGATGATGAAGTCGATATAATCTTCCAGTGTGAATGAATGGAATGCAGTAGGATTCTCCTTGAATTCCTGTTCCATCCGGGTACCTTTCACGATCTGGATCTGATGGAATTTAACGGAATCCAGCGGCAGCCGGGAGATCACCTCCCCGGTGCGAAACATCTCTTCAGGACTTTCCCCGGGCAATCCGAAAATGTAATGTGCCCCGGTATTGATCCCGTATTCATGGGTTTTCCAGATCATCTGTTCGGCAAGCTGCGCATCATGGCCCCGGTTAATGCGTTTCAGCGTTTCGTTGTTGTGTGTTTCAACGCCATATTCAACCTGTATGTACCATTTTTCCGATAGTGTCGCTAAATATTCCAACTTCTCATCATCTACGCAGTCGGGCCGGGTGCCGATGACTAAGCCTGCCATACCCGGAAAAGAAAGGGCTTCGCTGTATTTTTTTTTCAGGATGGCAAGGGAAGCATAGGTGTTGGAGAAAGGCTGAAAATAAACAAGGAATTTCTTTGCCCGCCGGTACCGGGCTGCATGAAATTCAATTCCTTCTTCAATTTGTTGCGTGATCGGTTTCCGGGGATCGCAGTAGGAAGGGTTGAACCCGCGGTTGTCGCAGTAGGTGCAGCCGCCGGTTCCTTTGGTCCCGTCTCGGTTTGGACAGGTGAACCCGGCATCCACAGTAACTTTCTGAACCCTCCCGCCGAATCGTTTTTTGATGTATTCAGAATAAGCGTTGAACCGTCGGGAATGATTCCAGGGATATGGTTCGTTAGTAAACATCTAACAAAAAAGAAATGGCGAAATGAAAATAGGCATTAGGCATTGGGCATTAGGCATTAGTGTAAACTTAAACTTTATAAACTTTATAAACTTTATGAACTTTATGAACTTTTAAAACTCTGTGACTTTGTGACTCTGTAACTCTGTAACTTTTTGATTTCGTTACATATTGGAAATGATCTCCGTACCGAATTCCGAGCATTTGAGTTTTGTGGCGCCCTCCATCAGGCGTTCAAAGTCATAGGTTACCCGTTTCTTCAGGATGGATTCCTGCAAGCCTTTTACAATAAGGGCGGCCGCTTCTTTCCAGCCCATGTATTCCAGCATCATCATGCCCGAAAGGATCAGCGAACCGGGATTGACCATGTCCTTGCCGGCATATTTAGGCGCTGTTCCATGGGTGGCTTCAAAAACTGCGTGTCCCGTCATGTAATTAATGTTGGCACCAGGGGCTATGCCGATCCCGCCGACACTGGCTGCCAGTGCATCGGAAATATAATCGCCATTAAGGTTCAAGGTGGCGATCACGGAATATTCTGCTGGCCTGGTGAGGATCTGCTGAAGAAAAGCATCGGCAATCACATCCTTGATGATGACCCTGCCGGCGCTGATGGCCGATTTCTGTGCCGCTTCTGCTGCTCCTTCACCTTGGCTTTCCTTTATTTTATCATACTGAACCCAGGTGAAGACATGCTCCCCGAATTCCCGTTCGGCAAGTTCATATCCCCATTTCTTGAACTGCCCCTCGGTAAATTTCATGATATTCCCTTTGTGCACCAGTGTCAC
>PLMO01000111.1:0-1109 GCA_003142515.1 Bacteroidales bacterium | reverse complement strand
TTTTCACGGAAGATCACCATGTTGGTGGTTTCCGGCCGTTTTACCGGGGATGGAACACCCCTGAAATACTTCACAGGGCGCAGGCAGACATAAAGGTCCAGGATCTGTCGCAGGGCCACATTCAGTGAACGGATCCCTCCGCCAACAGGAGTGGTCAACGGGCCTTTTATCGCCACGATATATTCCCGGATGGCATCTAAGGTTTCGTCTGGCAGCCAGTTACCGGTTTGGCTGAACGCCTTCTCCCCTGCCAGGACCTCCTTCCATATGATCTTTCGTTTCCCTTTGTAAGCTTTTTCAACCGCTGCATCGAATACCCTCACACTGGCATTCCATATATCCGGCCCGGTACCATCGCCTATAATAAAGGGGATCACGGGGTGATCCGGTACATTTAATAATCCTTTGCTGATTGTGATTTTTTCTCCGTTCATATCTCGTTTTTTTAATATTAATGTTTAAAATTCCATGTTCAATGTTTAATGTTCCATGTTCAATGTTCAAAGTTCAATATTCTTCCAGAATAAATCATCCCTATAAGATTTTCATTCTTCATTCTTCATTCTTCATTTTCATTCTGCATTCCTGCATTTTTAATCATTTAACCGCTTCACTAGCGCCCCCCATTTTTTATCCACTTCAAAATAATGTTTCAGGTAATAGTTTCCAAAAAGGAAATGAGCTTTCACAACCTTGACTCCCCTTGCTGCCATGCTGGTAAAGAAATTCTCGATCATCCCCGAGGCGATCCCCCTTCCCTGCAATGACGATGTAACCACAACTCCATCCAGCAAAACATTATTGTTCTCAAGGTTTCGCCAGGTCATCCCCCCGATGATCTTATCATTTTCATCCGTCACCACATAATGATGATCGGCAATAGAAATTTCTTTCGGATAATTTTCGCGGAAGAAGAGTTGATAAAGCTGTCCGATTTCCCTTGGTTCCACCGGGTCGCGCTGGGTATATTGTGTTCCGGATTTATCGGTTAGCAGGAACTTCACAACTAAGTGTTCCTTCAGCCGTTCCCCCACTTTCATAAAATCGATCTTCTGTTCGCTCATGAGCCTTGGAAAAACCATCCTGCTGAAGATATTCTTATCCTCTCC
>PLMO01000007.1 GCA_003142515.1 Bacteroidales bacterium | reverse complement strand
ATGTCGCACCAAATGATTTATCTTTGAAAACTCAAATCCTGCTTATGAAATTCCGGTATTTTATTCTTTTCAGCATTGGCATTTTTTTTCTGATCACCTGCACGGACAGGAAAAGCATCGACGGCATCTATCGCTATCATTGGGGCAAGCGGAACGGTTATGACATCTGGATCGTGGATGGCTATAAGGTACGGCATAAGATCTATAATTCTTTTCTTTATGGTGGAAATGAACAGCGGTATCCATTCAACCCTAAAGGAGAGATCTGGATTGACAATGTCCTTTCCTGTGAGGAATTCGAGATGACCCTGATCCATGAACTGAACGAACGTCACCTGATGGCAAAATTTGGCTGGACATATCTGAAGTCCCATGATTCCTCACTGAGACTGGAGGTAAAAACACGCCGGCTCTATGAGGCGATTTGCAGGACGCATGAAGCCTCGCTTCGAAAGGTTGGGGTGACGGATTATGACAACATTAAGGAAATTAAAGATATTCCCGACAGTATTCAGTTGCAGAACATTTACCGGCTGCCGCTTGGGATGCGAAATGGCATCAGCATTTGGATCGTCGATGGGTATCTTGTCAGGAAGAATATTTTCCCGGATTTTGGTTTCAGCGGCAATGACCTTTCCTGTCATTTTATTCCACCGAAAGAAATCTGGATCGATGGACAGATTTCTTGTGAAGAAACGGAATATTCAATCGGAATTGAGCTGATGGAACGGCAGGAGATGATTAAGGGAAAGGCATACAGCGACGCTTATGAGGATGCCGTTACCGAAAATACCCGGTTGCGTGATAAAATGGCGTTACTGATTCAGCAGCACCCTCCGTTATTCCTCCCCGACACGATCACGCGGGATAAGGGGATTATTGAGGATAGAAAATAGAGGATGGAGGATGGAAAATAGAGAATGGAAAGATAATCGTACTTCATAAATCCCTAATGCCCAATGGCTAATGCCTAACCCCTGTTTGATTCGGACTTCGTCTTGAAAGCCAGGGCATAGAGTTTCATCTGTTTAACCATGGAAGTAAGCCCGTTGGAGCGGGTTGGTGAAAGATGTTCACGTAACCCCACTTTATCAATGAAATCCATATCGGCATTCAGGATCTCGTCCGGGGTATGGCCGGATAACATCCGTATCAGCAGGTTGACGATGCCCTTGGTGATGATGGCATCGCTGTCGGCAGAAAAGAAAATTTTTCCATCCCTGGTTTCCGCATGAAGCCATACTTTCGACTGACACCCGGTAATCACATACTGATCGGTTTTATAGCTTTCATCAATAATAGGAATTGATCTTCCCATCTCGATAAGGTAATTGTATTTATCCATCCAGTCGTCAAAGAGCGAAAATTCGGAAACGACCTGTTCCTGTAATTCCGGGATTGTCATAGTTTTTTCGTGAAACTTAAATTTTTAGAACGAAGTGAATAAAAATTTATTAGTCGAACAATCCCGATTTCCCCGGGATGTGTGATACCCGTGATTGAATATTCTAGAAAGTAAGTTATCCGAACATCTGTTTTACCCTGATTATAGCTTCCACCAGCGAATCGATCTCTTCCACTGTATTGTAAAATGCGAAGGAAGCCCTTACCGTTGCAGGGATTTTGTACCATTCGATTAACGGCATCGCACAATGATGACCGGTTCTCACTGCGATCCCCATTTTATCAATGATAACCCCTGCATCGTATGGATGTATAGTACCAATAAGAAAAGAAATGAGGCTGATCTTTTCCTTTGCTGTGCCGATGATACGGATATCGCCCATGGTGCAAAGTTTATCTGTTGCGTAATTCAGGATCTCCTGTTCATAATTCCGGATATTATCCAAGCCCAGACCCTGGAGGTAGAGGATCGCAGCACGTAATCCATAAACCCCTTCCACATTCGGGGTTCCTGCCTCAAATTTAAAGGGCAACTCATTAAAGGTGGTTCGATCAGTATGAACCTCTTTGATCATTTCACCACCCGATTGATATGGAGGTAACGCTTCCAGGAATTTTTCCTTCCCATAAAGAACGCCAATTCCCATCGGGGCATACATCTTATGACCGGAAAAACAGTAAAAATCACAGTCAAGGTCATGCATATCGGCGCCCAGGTGTGAGATCGACTGTGCACCATCGACCATTACAGGGATGTTGTATGTATGGGCATATGCAATGATCTCTTTTACCGGGTTAACCGTTCCAAGCACATTGGACACATGGGTGATAGCTATCAGTTTTGTTTTTTCGTTCACCATCTTTCGGAACGCATCCATATCCAGTTCCCCGTTCTCATGGATGGGGATGAACTTTACTTTCGCCCCTCTTTCTAAGCACATCTGTTGCCAGGGAACAATGTTTGAGTGATGTTCCATGATGGAAATCAGCACTTCATCGCCGGAGGAGATATATTGTTTCCCGAAGGAAGATGCAACCAGGTTGATGGATTCGGTGGTTCCTTTTGTAAAAATGATCTCACGGGAAGAGGCGCTATTGATGAACCGCTGGATCATTTTCCGCGTATCTTCGTAAGCTTCCGTTGCTCTCTGGCTCAGGAAATGTACGCCCCGGTGGATGTTGCAGTTATCGGTCTCATAATATCCGCTGATCGCACGGATAACCTGGACCGGTTTCTGGGTTGAAGCTGCATTGTCGAAATAAACCAGGGGACGGCCATAGACTGTCTGATGCAGAATCGGGAAATC
>PLMO01000026.1 GCA_003142515.1 Bacteroidales bacterium | reverse complement strand
TGCGTCTCTGCGCCTCTGCGGTAAAAGTCTTTATCTCTTCAGCATCTCAAAAAAAGGTTCAGCCCTAATGCCCAGCGCCTAACTTCTATCACCATTTTTTCCGTACCTTTGCAAACCCTTTGGAGGATTGAAATGTTAGACAAGTTAGAAGCTATAAAACTCAAGTACGATGAGATCGAGCACCAGATGTCGGATCCGGATGTGATGAGCGACATGAAACGGTACATCAAGCTGAGTAAAGATTATAAATCGCTGCATGCGATCATGGAAGCCTATGAGAAGTATAAAAATATCCTGGCCAACATCGATCATGCAAAGAACATCATCCACAATGAAAAGGATGAGGAATTCAGGACACTGGCAAAAGAGGAACTCGACTCCATCACCCATGAACGGGATCAGTTGGAGGAAGATATCCGGCTAATGCTGGTACCGGTGGATCCGGAAGACGAGAAGAATGCCGTGGTGGAAATCCGTGCCGGAACAGGCGGAGATGAAGCCAGTATCTTTGCAGGCGACCTCTANNNNGTGCTGCCTGAAGCAGATGAATTTGATGTCGAAGTCAAACAATCCGATGTAAGGAAGGACACCTTCTGTTCTTCTGGCCCGGGCGGACAATCGGTAAATACAACCTATTCAGCCATCCGCCTGACTCACATTCCATCGGGTATCGTGGTAACCTGCCAGGATGAGAAATCGCAGATCAAGAATTTCGAAAAGGCGATGAAGGTGCTTCGTACCCGTTTATATGAGATGGAACATCAGAAGTATCTCGATGAGATCTCGAAAAAAAGAAAAACGATGGTCTCCACCGGCGACCGTTCTGCCAAAATCAGGACTTACAACTATCCTCAAAGCCGCGTTACCGATCACCGCATCAACCTTACACTCTACAACCTGCAGGTGATCATGGATGGAGATGTGCAACCTCTCATCGAAGCCCTGCAACTTGCCGAGAATGCTGAACGCATGAAAGAAGCCGTTAGCTAATGGATAATTGATAATGGATAATTGATAATAAATATGCGTAGATCTGAACTCATTTCAATCATCCGAAAAAAAAAGTCCTTTCTCTGCATCGGTCTTGACACGGATCTTTCCAGAATCCCTCAACACCTTCTCAAGGCTGATGATCCGGCTTTTGAATTCAACAAACAGATCATTGATGCCACGCACGACCTTGCCATTGCTTACAAACCCAATCTTGCTTTTTATGAATGCAACGGGGTCAAGGGATGGCAAAGCCTGACCAGGACGATACAATACCTGAAAAGTTTTGAAGTATTTACCATTGCCGATGCTAAGCGGGGAGATATCGGAAACACATCCACTCAATATGCAAAGGCATTTTTCAATCCCGATCAGTCGGGGCTTGATTTTGATGCGATGACAGTGGCGCCTTATATGGGAGAAGATTCTGTAAAACCTTTTCTGGAATTCAGCGGAAAATGGGTTGTTTTGCTCGCCCTGACATCAAATAAAGGTGCAGAGGATTTCCAGTTCTTTTCATCCGGAGGAAAAAAATTATTCGAACAGGTACTTATTCAATCAAAGAATTGGGGAAGTGAAGAAAATATGATGTTCGTGGTTGGCGCCACCAAAGCAGAAATGTTAACTGCAGTCAGGAAAATCGTTCCGGATCATTTCCTGCTCGTTCCCGGTGTCGGAGCACAGGGCGGCAGCCTGCAGGAGGTAGCAAAATACGGATTGACGAAAGATTGCGGACTTTTAGTGAACTCATCCCGGAATATTATCTATGCCTCGACAGAAACGGATTTCGCAGAAAAAGCCCGCAAAGAAGCGGAGAAATTACAAAAGGAGATGGAAGCCTTGCTAAGTTCGGTTAACTTCTGATTATTCTACCACNNCTTTTCGGAAACCGGGCTGGCTTTTCCGTTTTTGCAATAGAGGTATTCCCGGCGTGTGTCCCTGTCTACAATCTTGCAGATCGGAGAAATGACTGCTGCTGTTCCGCAAGCGCCTACTTCTTCAAATTCGGCAAGTTCCTCAACCAGTATTTGCCGTTGTTCAACTTTCATCCCGATATCCTGGGCAAGAACCCTTAATGACATATTCGTTATGGAAGGAAGGATCGATACAGAATCGGGTGTAACATAGGTATTGTTCTTAATCGCGAAGAAATTGGCAGGACCAGCTTCGTCGATGTATTTTTTTTCTCTTGCATCCAGGAAAATGGCGGAGGCATATCCTTCCTGGTGGGCACGTTCGCCGGCGCGGAGGCTTGCGGCATAATTCCCACCTACCTTGATGCTCCCGGTACCCAGTGGCGCGGCACGGTCATAATCCCTGACGATCTGCATCTTTACCGGGTTGAATCCTTCCTTAAAATATGGACCGACCGGACCGACAAAGACTATAAACATATATTCCTTTGCCGGTTTTACGCCGACCTCAGCGCCGGTACCAATGAGCAATGGACGAACATATAAGGAAGCTCCCTCCCCGTAAGGCGGGACATACTTGATATTCAGTTTGACAGCCTTGATTATGGCTTCACGGAACAATCCGGCAGGAATCTTCGGCATTATCAGGCCAATGGCTGAACGATTCATCCTTTTCCCGTTCTCATCAAGACGGAAGATGCGGACTTTTCCATCAACCCCTGTGAATGCTTTCATCCCTTCAAAAGCTTCCTGCCCATAATGAAGACAGGTTGCAGCCATATGTAAGGTAATGTATTCCGAATCGGAGACCTCCAATTCGCCCCATTTTCCATTCGCAAAGTAACAGCGGATGTTAAAGTCGGTCTTGAAATAACCGAATGGCAGACCTTTCCAATCAATTGCACCCATATATTCTTCGTGTTAAGTTTGTTATCAGTATGATCAGTTGAAAGACCCTGTAAAATTAGAATTTTTATTTGATGTGAGGAAGAAAAGTGAAGAAAAAATCATGCCGCATTTCCCGTCATTTTGTCAGATTTCTTAGCTATGGCACTTACTTTGACATGCGGCTGCCGTTCTTAACTCAAATTATCTTACGACTATGCAAAAAGGGAAGATCAATGTCCAGACGGAAAACATTTTTCCGATCATAAAAAAATTCCTCTATTCCGATCACGAGATATTCCTCAGGGAACTTATCTCCAATGCGGTTGATGCCACGCAAAAGTTAAAAACCATTGCATCACTCGGGAAATACAATGGCGACTTGAACGATATCACCATCGAGGTTTCCGTAGATAAAAAGAAAAAGACCCTTACCGTAAAAGACAAAGGTATCGGCATGACCGCCGATGAGGTGGACAAATACATCAACCAGATCGCCTTTTCCAGTGCGGAAGAGTTTGTGAAGAAATTTAAAACGAAATCAGAATCCGAACTGAATGCCCTGATCGGTCATTTCGGATTGGGGTTCTATTCAAGTTTTATGGTCTCCGATAAAGTGGAGATCTTTTCCAAGACCTATAAAAAAGGCGGAGAGACCAAGGCCGTGCACTGGGAATGCGACGGAAGCCCCGAATATACCATGGATGAATGCGACAAGAAAGACCATGGAACCGAAGTAGTGGTGCATTTATCGGAGGAATCGAAAGAATACCTGGAAGAATTTAAAATCCTGGAATTACTCAAGAAGTATTGCAAATTCCTTCCCATACCCATCCGTTTCGGTAACGAGAAGCATTGGGAAAAAGTGGAGGGAGAGAAAGATGCAGACGGGAAAGACAAGGAAGTTGAAATTGAAAAACCGAGGATCATTAACAATACCAATCCGCTCTGGAAACAAAAACCGGTCGAACTGAACGATGAGGAATATAAAAAATTCTACCGGGAACTTTATCCTTACAACTTCGATGAGCCCTTATTCCAGATCCACCTGAATGTGGATTATCCTTTCAACCTTACCGGTATCCTCTATTTCCCAAAGGTAAAAAAAGCATTTGAAGTCCAGAAAGACAAGATCCAGTTGTATTGCAACCAGGTCTTCGTAACTGATTCGGTGGAAGGCATCGTGCCCGATTTCCTGACATTGTTGCATGGGGTATTGGATTCACCGGATATTCCCCTGAATGTCTCGAGGAGTTTTCTTCAGAGTGATCCGAATGTAAAGAAAATATCCAACCATATCACAAAAAAAGTCTCCGATAAACTGGAGGAATTGTTCAAGGAAAATCGTAAGGATTTTGAAGCAAAGTGGGACGACATCAAGGTGTTCATCCAATACGGCATCATTTCAGAACTTAACTTTTTCGACCGTGCAAAAAAATTCTGCCTGTTAAAAAATACCAATGGTAAATATTTCACTTTTGATGAATATGAAAAAGAGGTAAAAAAATCACAGAAAGATAAAGACGGGAACCTGATCTACCTATATACAAATAACATCAATGAACAGTACAATTTCATTGAGCCTGTAAAAGAACGTGGTTACGATGTGCTTCTCATGGATGGCGTGATTGATGCACATTTTATCAATGCCATGGAACAGAAATTCGAGAAAACCCGGTTCACGCGCGTGGATTCCGATACCGTCGACAAGCTAATCAAAAAGGATGAAGCTTTCCCATCAAAATTGGATGATGATCAGAAAAAGATCCTGAAAGAGCTGATCGAAAAGCAGGTGGATAAAAATAAATTTACGGTCGATCTTGAAAGCATGAGTGAAACCGAACAGCCCATGATGATCATGCAGCCGGAATTCATGCGCAGGATGAAAGATATGTCGGCCCTGGGTGGAGGAATGTCGTATATGGGAGAACTTCCCGAGCACTACAATCTTATCGTGAATTCAAACAGCCCGGTGATCGGGAATCTCCTGCTCGAAACCGATGCGGCCAAACAAACTGTAACCCTCAAACATCTCTTCGACCTGGCGCTGCTTGCGCAGAATATGCTGAAGGGGAAAGACCTCGCAGAGTTTATCAAGAGGAGTATGGAGATGGCGACGAAATAATTCAGAATTCAGAATGCAGAATGCAGGAATTAGTTCCCGAATCTTAACACTTAACACTTAATACTTAATACTTTTTTTCTTAATTTAGCAGACAATCAAAACCAAAACTTATGAAACTATCAACCGGATGGATCGTAGCGATCGCCATTATTTTTGTCCTCTTTTTGCTGACATTATGGGGAGTTAGCAGTTACAACAACCTTGTCACGAAAGAAGAAACGGTTAACACACAGTGGGCAAACGTTCAGACTCAATACCAGCGGCGTTCTGACCTGATACCGAACTTAGTTGCCACTGTAAAAGGGGTTGCCACTTTCGAGAAGAGTACCCTGACGGCCGTTATCGAAGCCCGTGCAAATGCCACTAAGGTGAACATCAATCCAAAGAACCTGGATGAAGCTTCACTTCAGAAGTTCCAGGCAGCACAGGACGGTGTCAGCAATGCTTTATCAAGGCTTATGGTAGTTGTGGAAAGATACCCCGAACTGAAGGCAACACAGAACTTCTCTGAATTGCAGGCCCAGCTGGAAGGAACGGAAAACCGTATTACGGTGGCAAGAAGAGATTTCAATGAAGCTGCACAGGCGTTTAACACTTATTTAAGGAGATTCCCGAGTAACATCTTTGCCGGAATGTTCGGATTCCATAAGAAAGCCTATTTTGCATCACAAAAAGGAGCCGAGAATGCACCAAAAGTTCAGTTTTAAACGTTCTGCATCTATAAGAATCTAAAATTAACAGAAATGAGTGTTTCAGCACGTGATTTCTTCTCAAGGGAAGAGCAGGATGATATCAAGCAGGCGATCATGAATGCCGAGTTGGATACGTCGGGCGAGATCAGGGTTCATATTGAAAGTATTTGCAAAGGAGATGTCCTTGACCGGGCTGCGTACATTTTTAAAAAACTGGGAATGTCGAAAACCGAGCAGCGGAACGGAGTAATGATCTATCTTGCAGTCCGGAACAGGAAATTTGCAATCATCGGCGATAAGGGCATCCATCAAGCAGTTCCAAATGATTTCTGGGATAATATTAAATCGAGGATGCTCGATTTCTTCCGGGATGGTAAATTTTGCGATGGATTGATTTATGCCATCACAGAATCCGGAGATCATCTTAAAAAATATTTTCCTCATAAAAAGGATGACATCAATGAACTTCCGGATGATATTTCGTTTGGAAAAAAATGAG
>PLMO01000053.1 GCA_003142515.1 Bacteroidales bacterium | reverse complement strand
AGCGGTCATTATGGTCTACCAGTCGCCAGGCTCCAATGCCCTCAATGTTCGTAACAAGTGTGATGCTACCATGGAAGAATTGTCGAAACAGTTTCCAAAGGGGATCGAATACAAGAAGAGCATTGACACGGTTGAATTTGTAACTGCCTCCATTAGTGAGGTGCTCATGAGCTTGTTCGAAGCCTTTATCCTTGTATTCATTGTGGTCTTTATCTTCCTTCAGGATTGGAGGGCAACCTTGATTCCGGCTATAACAGTGCCTGTTTCACTCATCGGGGCACTCGCAGCATTTACTTTCCTGGGATTTTCGATCAACTTGTTAACGCTTTTTGCACTTGTTCTTGCGATCGGGATCGTGGTCGATGATGCCATCGTCGTGCTGGAAGCTGTCCAGGAGAAAATCAATGCGGAAGGCATTTCTTCCCTGGAAGCCACAAAACGTACCATGAAAGAAATTACTCCGGCAATTCTGACGATCACTATGGTCCTTTGCGCAGTGTTCGTACCTGTTTCATTCCTTGGAGGTACCACGGGGGTCATGTACAAACAATTTGCCCTGACCCTCATCTCTTCCATCCTTATCTCTGCAGTGCTTGCCCTCACACTCACTCCTCCTCTTTGCGTGATCCTGTTGAAACGCAAAAGACAGAAAAAAGGATTGATTGGAAAGTTTTTTACAGGGTTTGACCGGATCTTTGAAAAGACAACCAACAGGTATGTCAGGATCGTGGAGAATTTCACGCATCATCTTGCCAAGCCGGTGATGTTTCTTGTAATCATATCGGCGTTGATGGTTTTTGTCATGAATTTCCTTCCAACCGGGTTTTTACCTTCTGAAGACCAGGGGTATTTCTTTGTGAATGTCACTGCACCAAAAGCATATTCGCTGGAAAAGACAGATGCTGTGATGCGGCAGGTGGAGAAAGTCTTGTCGGAATTTGAGGAGATTGAATCCTACACTACCATACCTGGATACAGCATGNNTCAAATTAAAGGATTGGAAAGAACGGAAAGATAAAACAAAAAAGGCCGAATATATTATTCAACGAATCCAGAAAAGATTTGATGCCATTCCCGGGGGGATATGCCTAGCATTCAATGCACCAGCCATTAGCGGACTTGGCACCACCGGGGGGCTGGAACTCAAACTCGAAGATAAATCGGGGGCCGGGATCCAGAAACTGACAGAAGTGAGCAAGGCTTTTGGCATGGAACTGTCCAAGGAAAAAGAGGTTGCATATGCCTATACGGGTTTCCGGAACGACATTCCGCAGTATCTACTCACTGTGGATAAAGAAAAAGCAAAGAAAATGGGGGTTCCAATCAGCAGCATCTATTCTTCACTTCAATCCATGTTTGGAAGCCTATACATTAATGATTTCAATAAATACGGTAAATCATACCGTGTCATCATCCAGGCCGATGCACAGTACAGGACCAACATGGAAGATATCAGCAAAGTAAATGTTCGCAGCGATGCCGGAGAAATGGTACCCATTGGCACATTGGTTTCCATTAAACCAATTGAAGGACCTGAGCTGGTAAAACGGTTTAATCTCTATACTTCGGCAGATTATACCATCAGTATTGCTCCGGGATACTCCTCCGGGCAAGCCATTGAGGCCGTCAAGCGGGTTGCCCAAAAGAACCTGCCATTTGGTTTTGGATATGAATATTCCGGGATGACAAGACAAGAGCTTATTTCGGGAGGACAGGCGCCATTCATCTTTGCCCTTTGTTTCATTTTTGTTTACTTCCTGCTTGCGGCAAAATATGAGAGCTGGTTGTTGCCCATCCCTGTTTTACTGGCTTTGCCTTTTGGCGTGTTTGGCGCATTTGGGCTACAGTGGGCCAGGGGATTACAAAATAATATCTATGCACAGATCGGGCTGATCATGCTTATCGGGCTGATTGCCAAAAATGCCATTCTGATTGTCGAGTTTGCCAAGCTGAAACACAAAGAAGGCATGCCTCTTTTTGATGCCGCCAGGGAAGGCGCTAAACTCCGGTTCCGCCCGATCCTTATGACGTCATTCGCTTTTATTCTCGGGGTTGTGCCACTGGTGATCGCCTCCGGAGCAGGCGCAGCAAGCCGCAATGCACTGGGAACCTCCGTTTTTGGAGGCATGCTTGTAGCAACGATCTGCGGTGTTCTCGTGGTTCCGTCGTTATATGTGGCGTTTCAGAAAATTGAAAATAAATTCAGGAAGAAACCGGAAAACGCTACTAAAGATGAGCTAAAAACGCACTAAGCAAGCCGAAATTAATCGTAAATCCTGCCTGCCGGGCAGATAGGCGTAAGTCATACTTCGAAATTAAATGCATGATAACAAAGAAAAATAAAAGGTTTATTCTTGGATTGCTCGTCCTGGTTTTTGTTGCCGGTTGCAAGATCGGTCCAAACTACAAGCAACCGAACTACAACCTTGGAAAGAATTACCGGAACTCCGGCCAGGCGGATAGCATTTCATTTGCCGATACTTCATGGACCTACCTTTTCAAGGATCCGGTCTTACTGGTATTGATCAGGAAAGGACTTGAAAATAATTTCGACCTGAAGATCGCATTTGAACGGGTCAATCAGGCAAGAGCTGTTTTCAAACAGGCAAGGGCGGATATATGGCCCAACCTGGGTGCCTCTGGTACATCTGTTTATAATAAGCAGGCTTCTCCGGCCGGAGGAACCACTGACTACCATGATTTTTATGCTACCGGGAACCTTTCCTGGGAAATTGACCTCTGGGGCCAACTGAGGAGAGCGAAAGAATCGGCCAGGGCCCAGATGATGGCCCAGGAATCATTCCGGCAAAGTATACTTATCTCATTGATTGCCGAGATCGTCAATAATTATTTCCAGCTGATTGAATCCCAGGATGAGCTTCAGATCACACGTGGAAATGTCAGGATCCTTGAAGAAGCACTCGAACTTGTAAAAGGGAAAATGATTGCCGGGACGGTATCGGGACTCGTGGTTGCCCAGGCAGAAACAGAACTTGCACAGATCAGGACACAGCTTCCGGGGATTGAAAAAACAGTAGGAATCCAGGAAAATGCGCTCCATCTCCTGCTGGGTGAACTGCCGGGTAGTTTTGCTTCCGGGGATTCTATCACTAACCAGATTAATCAGGATATCATTTCCAACGCCGGTATTCCTTCCCGTTTGATTATCCGCCGTCCTGATATCATAGCAGCTGAACAACAGTTGGTTTCAGCCAATGCCCAGATCGGCGTGGCCCGCGGGTTAATGCTCCCTTCATTTAAAATCAATGCCGGAATCGGTTACTCCAACCTAGGTGCCGGGATGATCGGTTCTGCAGTGGGCAACCTGGTCGCACCGATCTTCAACTGGGGAAAACTCAGGGCCGACGTAACGCGTGCAAAATCTTACAAAGAAGAGATCCTGATCAACTACCAGAAAACAATCTATACCGCAATATCAGAGGTTTCCGATGGGATTTTTACTGTGGATAAACAGAATACTATCGTCATGGAATGCAGAAATCTTACAGCTGCAGCCCAAACCGCATTTGATCTGTCAAACCAGCTGTTCAATGCAGGGTATGCTTCGTATCTCGATGTACTGAATGCCCAAAGGCTCCTCTTTTCCGCTCAGATAACCGAATCACAATCATACCGCGAACAGCTTATCTCGGTCGTCAACCTGTATCTAGCTCTTGGCGGGGGTTGGAAGTAGAAAGATTGTGAAAAGGCAGGATGGTGAGTAACTGAACTTTTATAATTAAAATCATATTGCCATTTTACTATTTTGCATTTGTCCTAACCAAACCATTTCATAAAGAATTTCAACAACTTCAGTTTGCCATCATAAGGAGCATATCTCACCGGAATATCTAACCAGTTATATCGCCTGGTAATTCCTTTCTTATGCGAAAATGTGTCGAAAGAATACTTGCCATGATATGAGCCAATGCCACTAAACCCGACTCCACCAAATGGTAGGCGGTGATTTGCAAAATGTACGGTTGTATCATTGATCGTACCACCACCAAATGAATGTTTCCTGATCATGCGGGTCGTAAATTTCCTGCTGTTTGAAAAAACATATAACGCCAGTGGCTTTTCGTAAGCCGATATTATTTTTTCAACATCACTTTCATCGGTAAAATCAAGAATAGGTAAAATGGGCCCGAAAATTTCACCTTTCATCACTTCACTATCCAAACCCGGATTATCAATTAATGTCGGAGAAATATATAAGGCTTGTTCATCCGTTTCTCCACCCATCAACAGCTTTTCGTTTATGATCATTTTCTTTAAACGATTGAAATTACGTTGATTGATAATTCGTGGATAGTCATTTGATTGAAATGGATTATTGCCATAAGCATGAGTAATTTCAGTCTTAAGATGAACTATAAAATCGTCTTTTACACTGTAGTGAATGAGAATATAATCCGGGGCAATGCACGTTTGACCACCATTTATAAATTTTCCCCATACAATCCGTTTGGCTGCCAATTTTATGTTGGTCGTTTTATCGATGATACATGGATTTTTTCCTCCCAGTTCCAATGTAACAGGTGTTAAATTATCGGCAGCCGCTTTTGCCACAATCTTGCCAATGGCAATGCTTCCCGTAAAAAAAATATAATCCCAACATTCCTGTAATAATTTTCCTGATACACTTGCATCACCTTCTACAACACAAACATGATTTTTATCGAATACGGATGATATTATTTCGGAAATAACTTTGCCTATATGAGGGGTTAGTTCTGAAGGCTTTAAAACAACAGTATTTCCGGCAGCGACAGCTCCGATCAATGGAGACAAGGCCAACTGGAATGGATAATTCCACGGTGAGACGATCAAAATTGTTCCATAGGGTTCATTGTAGATTTTGCTACTGGACGGAAAATTTAAAAGCACAGGCGTAACTGACCGGGGTTTAGCCCATGAATTCAATTTTCTCAGCACACGGTCGAGTTCTTTAATAACAATCATCGTTTCTGTTGCGACACTTTCAAACTCCGGTTTCCGGAAATCAAAATGCAAGGCGTTTGTGATGTCCTTCTCCCGTTTCATCAGCTCTTCGCGCAAATGTTTTAACGAAGCCTTTCTATATGCAACATCTTTTGTTTTCTGACTCTTGAAAAAGTCTTTCTGATGCTGTACAATGAGTGTGATATCCATGGTTTAACTTTTTACAGGGATTTTATTTACACCTCTTTCGGAAATAGCGGTAATGGTAAGTGATGGATTTACTCCGGGATTAGAAGAAATTACCGAGCCATCGAAAACGTACATATTTTCATACCCGAAAACTTTATTATTGCTGTCTATCACACCATCCTCTTTTGTTTTACCCATGCAGGCGCCTCCTAAAATGTGTGCTGTGGAAGGAATTCCGGTAATTGTTTCGGTTACAATTACCTGTGGTCTCGCATTGATTATTTTTGAATAGGCATGTGCAATGGCATGTGCTTCCGGCATAAAAGGGGTGGGCGCTTTGCCTTTTTCAATCCTTGTATTAGTACCAAAAATCCCTTTCCTGAATTTCAACGTGCTGTCAAGATGCTGCATGAATAATAAAACTGAAGAGCTTTTAGCATAATCCCGGACAAATAAAATTTTCAACCATGAAATCGGGTTTTTAACAAGCAATATGATCAACTTCATGATACGTTTGAAGAAATTCCGTTCACATACCATGGGTAACATGGTTAATCTCCAGAAACCTGAACCTTCTCCATACCGGACCGGTTCCAGATGACTATTCTCGTCAAGTTCCAGGATTGAACCAATAGCAAGTCCCTTATGAAATTCCGGGTTTTTATTAATACTTGTATTTACAATCAGCGCTTCATTATTTGTTCTGATCATATCGCCAACACGCGGACTTAGATGGGGTAATGACAGATTTCCGAGTTTTAAAAGTAACGGAACAGT
>PLMO01000154.1:43736-50468 GCA_003142515.1 Bacteroidales bacterium | reverse complement strand
ATGCTTTACTTATCGAAACAAATTTACCAGGAAAAAACAAGAAAAACAAATCAAGTTATTGACAATCATTTGTTTATAACTATATCAAAAATGTCTATATTTAAATGTCTTAATAAACCTAATTAACTAATCTCGCCTATCCGACTTTTCGGAGGGGGCTCAATTATGAATTTTTTGGGTTCATAATTCAAATTTCCTCTTTCATAATTCATAATTACTTACCGTTTTTTCCCTATATTGCACAATAAATCAAAATATATGGAAGTTACCCGCATCTTTGATCTGTTACCTTATCATGAAGCTACATTCAAGCCAAAAGAGGATGTTGTTGCTTCCAAAGAAAATGGCAATTGGGCAAAATACAGCATAAAACAATACCGCGAAATCGTCGATAACATCAGTTACGGTTTTCTTGCCATGGGTGTTCAGCCGGGTGATAAAATTGCGCAAATCAGCTCAAACCGCGCCGAATGGAATTTCGTGGATATGGCAATTCTCCAGGTTGGAGCGATCCATGTACCGATCTATGCTACGATCAGCGAATCCGATTACAAATATATTCTAAACCATTCGGAGGTGAAGTATGTCTTCATTTCTGGCCAGGAGCTACTCCGGAAGATTCAGCATATCCTTCCTGAAATCTCCCATATCAAAGGGGTTTTTACTTATAAAGCCCATGATGAACACCAGCATCTGAACGATCTGATCGAACTTGGAAAACAAAACGCCGATCATATGCTTCTTGATGCCAAAAAAGCAGCAATCATGCCGGAGGATGTGGCCACCATCATCTATACTTCAGGTACCACAGGCAATCCCAAAGGTGTGATGCTTACACATCATAACATTATCTCGAGTTTAAAGGTCTGTGCATACATTCCGCCTTTTGGCGAAGAGGCCAAAGCTGTGAGTTATCTGCCTTTGTGCCATATATATGAGCGGATGTTGAATTATCTCTACCATTACCTTGGATTTTCAATTTATTATGCTGAAAACCTGGGAACCATCAACGACAATATGAAGGAGGTAAAACCCGATATTTTATCAACGGTACCCCGTTTGCTCGAAAAAATATATGATAAATTGTTTGCCACGGGCCACAAATTAAAAGGCGTCAAGCGCTGGATATTCTTCTGGGCGCTTCACCTGGCATTACGTTACGAGCTCAAAGGCGCTAATGGATGGTTTTATGAATTAAAACGAAAAATTTATGATAAGCTGGTTTACTCCAAATGGCGTGAGGCGCTTGGGGGTAAACACCTTCTGATGGTTTCGGGTGGCGCGGCGCTGCAACCGCGATTGGCCAGGATGTTTACCTGTGCCGGCATCGATGTGTTGGAGGGCTATGGATTAACAGAGACTTCCCCGGTGATTGCGGTTAACGACCTTACCGAGAATGGGAGGAAATTCGGTACCGTGGGCAAGGTTATACAGGGAGTTCAGGTTAAAATTGCCGGCGATGGAGAAATTTTATGCAAAGGGCCCAATGTAATGAAGGGATATTATAAGGAACCTGAAATGACAAAGGACTCCATTGATCCTGACGGCTGGTTCTATACGGGAGATCTTGGCCAATTTGAGCCCGAGGGACATCTGAAGATTACAGGAAGGAAAAAAGAATTGTTTAAAACCTCCTTTGGGAAATACATAAGCCCGCAACCCATCGAAGATAAATTCAAGGAATCCTTGTTCATCGACCAGCTCATCGTTCTGGGTGAACACNNTCATCCGGCTTCCCCGGATCCGCAAGCGCATTAAAGTGGAAGTGGATAAATACAATTCCACTTTGGGGGAAACGGAAAAAATAAAAACATGGGATTTACTCAATGTCGAGTGGACTCCTGAGTCGGGTGAATTAACTCCGACATTAAAACTCCGCAGGAAATTTATCAGCAAGAAATATGAACCGGAAATCTCCAAACTTTTCGAATAGGAAGATCTTAACACAATATTAAGAGAAAATTTTTGATGAAGAAGGTCACACGGTTATTTGATTTACTGGATATATATAAGGATGAATTCTCATCCCTGTCGAATGCCTTTAATTGCAAGAATGACGGAACCTGGATCAGCTATTCCGCCAAGGATTACATTACTTACAGCAATGAAATCAGCCTCGGGCTGCTCTCGATGGGCATTGAACCGGGAGTAAGGGTCGGAACAATTATGCTGAACTGCCCGGAATGGAATTTTTTCGATATGGGCCTTCTTCAGGTCGGGGCCATACAGATTCCCATCTATCCGACCATCAGCGAGGAAAATTACAAATACATCCTGAACGATGCCGGCGTGGAATACCTGATTATTTCGAACCAGGAGATATACCAGCGCGTGACCCCAATACTGAAAGACATTCCATCTTTAAAGGAGATCTACAGCCTGGAACCGATCCCCGGTGTTAAAAGCTGGCATGAAATCCTTGCTGCAGGGAAACAATATCCCCATCCTGAAAATCTGGAGAGAATAAAAGAAAGAATTCAACCGGACACCCTGGCAACAATTATTTACACCTCGGGTACAACAGGAAAGCCTAAAGGGGTGATGCTCTCACATAATAATTTTGTTACCAACTATAAGGCCCTGGCCGAAACCCCTCCCTTAGAGATGAACGACCGGGTCCTCAGTTTCCTTCCACTATGCCATGTTTATGAACGCACAGCCGTTTATACCTACCAGTCATTTGGCGTTGGTATCTATTATATTCAGAACCTGGAGGAGATCGCCGCCTGTATCGCCGAGGTAAAACCCCATGCTTTTGCAGCTGTGCCGCGGGTACTGGAAAAAGTATACAATAAACTTGTGATGCAGGGAAGATCCCTTCCCCTCCCTTTGAAAGTATTGTTTTTCTGGTCACTCAGGCAAGGACATAAGTACGAACTGAATCATGAACGCGGATGGTTTTATGAACTAAAGCTGTGGATTGCGAACCGGCTTGTTTTCAGTAAATGGAGAAACACCATGGGCGGGCATATAAAGTTCATCGTTTGCGGAAGCGCTTCCCTGCATCCGCGCCTTACGAGGATCTACTGGGCTGCCCGGATGCCGATCCTGGAGGCTTACGGGCTTACAGAAACATCCCCGGGAATCACCTTTAACCGGTTTGAACCGGGCGGCGTCAAATTTGGCACGGTAGGACCTCTTCTGACGAATGTCCAGGTAAAGATTGCAGACGACGGCGAGATCCTGGTAAAAAGCCCGGGAGTCATGCTGGGATATTACAACAGGCCGGATCGGACCAGCGAGGTGATGGATGAAGAAGGGTGGTTACATACAGGGGATATCGGCGAATTTGAAGACGGGAAATATCTTAAGATAACCGACAGGAAAAAAGAAATGTTCAAGACTTCCGGCGGGAAATATATCGCCCCACAGGTCATTGAACAATGGCTGAAAGAATCTCCTTTTATTGAGAACATCATGGTGATCGGTGAAAACAGGCCTTATCCCGCTGCCCTGATCATTCCCAACTTCGAATACCTGAAAGGATGGTGTGCGGTGAAAGAGATACCCTTTGTTTCCCTCGAAAAGGCTGCAAACCATCCAACGATCATCAATCGTATCCAGCGGGAGATCGATCATTATAACCAGGACCTGGGACAAACAGAAAAAATCAAAAAATTCAGGCTATTGCATAAAGAATGGAATATCACCGACGGAGAATTATCGCCTACCCTAAAGCTCAGGAGAAAATTTATCATCGAAAAATACAACCAGGTCATCGAGGAAATGTACCACTCACCGGAATATAATTATAAAATCGAAAAGAAAAAATAGAGATTACATTCAGGATTGTTTTCCAGTTTGATTCTGATGATGATGTTCTTAGCAAACTTCTTTCACCGCTAAGTTCTTTATGAAACCTATAGCAAGCATCAACAATCTGTTTTGCATAAAATTCCATTAATTGCTTCTCCATCTATACCAAGTTCTGATCTGATTTTTCTTATTAATCAGGTTTGAGTAGAAAAGTAATACAAAAATTTGCGGTTTTTTTAGCGTCTTTGCGTCTTCGCGGTCAAGGAAGTTTGATTAGAAAAAGGAAGGGAAAAAAAGTAAGAAACAGTTGATAAATAGTAGTCAACTGGCTTGATACACCTGAAAACGGTAATTTTTCAATGCAGGATCCGGAAGATAAGTTCCTTCATCAGCTCCCCGTCGGGAAATGAAGTGCCGCTGCTGTCGACCCCTTTCGACTTCATGTCATATTCCCTTAAAATTGAAATAATTGAAATGACTTTTCCGGATGTGAAATTAACAGCGGCCTGCTGGTAATCCATGACGAAAAAGGGGTTTATCGACAAGGCAGCTGCAACATTATTCCGTGATTTATCCGGAAGGTGATGGTAGATAAGGATCTTGGAAAAATAGCTGAATAACAATGGGATCACTTTTACCAACGGGTTTTCCCTGGGATTGGCTGCAAAATAATTGATGATCTGGTTGGCTTTCAATACATCTTTCTTTCCCAAAGCCTTCTGAAGCTCAAAAACATTGTAATCCTTACTGATCCCGATGTTCTTCTCTACATAATCTTCTGTGATCTCCTGTTTCTCCTCGATATTGATGATCAGCTTGGAGATCTCGTTCACGATTTTGGAAATGTCATTCCCGAGAAATTCTGCCAGTAAGAAACAGGCTTTCGTTGAAATGGAATAATTCTGTTTTTTTACATATTCAGCGATCCAATCCGGGATTTTATTATCATAGATCCTTGCCGATTCAAACAGGATCCCTTTCTTTTCAATACTTTTAAAGAGACTCTTCCGGCGGTCGACCTTTTCATACTTGTAGCATAATACCAGCAGGGTCGATTCCATCGGATTGAGAATATAGGATTCCAGCTCTTCGATCTTGTCCAGGTCCTGTGCTTCTTTGACAAGAATAACCTGGTAGTTCGACATCATCGGGAACCTCCGGGCATAACTTGTTATCGTTGGTATATCAGTATCTTTCCCATAAATGATGGTCTGGTTGAACTCCTTTTCAATTTCGCTCAGGACATTTTCTTCAATAGTTTCTGAAATCACATCAATAAAATAAGATTCTTCCCCATAGAGAAAGTATACCGGGGAGTAGATCTTATTCTTAAGATCGAGGAGGATATTTTCGAAACTGATCGAGTTTTTAGGAGCAGCCATGGGTTTCAGGATTAATCGAACCTCAGGTGCTTGACCGTCAATCCCTCGCTTATCAGGTGGTTTAACGATTCGATCCCGATTTTCAGATGTTCTTCGGTAAATTTCTCAGAAACCAGTTTATCACTGGCTTGTGTCTTAATGCCTGATGCCACCATCGGTTGATCGGAAACGAGCAAGACGGCTCCGGTAGGGATGTTATTGGCAAAACCAACGGTGAAGATCGTTGCAGTTTCCATATCGATGGCCATCGCCCGGGTCTTCCGCAAAATGGCTTTGAACGCTTCATCGTATTCCCAAACCCTGCGGTTGGTGGTATATACCGTGCCTGTCCAGTAGTTGTACTTGTGTTCGACGATGGTGGTCGACACCACTTTCTGAAGGTTGAATGCAGGCAGTGCAGGCACCCTTTCCGGGAAATAATCATCGGAAGTACCTTCCCCGCGGATTGCTGCAATGGGAAGAATGAGGTCGCCCAATTTATTTTTCTTTTTCAGCCCGCCGCATCTTCCCAGGAAAAGGCATGCTTTGGGTTTGACCGCACTCAGGAGATCCATGATGGTAGCTGCATTCGGACTGCCCATGCCGAAATTAATCAGGGTGATCCGGCCGGAGGTGGCGCTGGGCATTGCTTTATCAGCACCTTTTATGGTTGTTTTCTGCCATTCTGCAAACAGTTCCAGGTAACGGTAAAAATTGGTCAGGATGATATAATCCCCGTAGTCTTTCAGCGCCGTACCGGTGTATCTGGGTAACCAGTTGTCAACAATTTCTTTCTTTGTCTTCATGCATAAGGAATTAGTATGACGATCTTTCAGTGTGCGGGTTACTTAAAGCAAAGGTAACCAATTTGTCATATTTTTCCGTATGTTTGTAATTCATCATTCTGAATGCAGACATTAAATTTACCGGGTGTAGCACTCCGGATCCGGAACAAAAGGGAGAAACAGGAGGTTTTCGACAGCGTCAGGAAAAAATTTGTAGCCCTGACACAGGAGGAATGGGTACGGCAACATTTCATTCATTACCTCACCGATCACCGGAATGTACCGCATTCCTTGATTACCGTGGAGACTTCGCTTCATTATCACCGGTTAAAGAAACGCAGCGATATCGTGGTGTATGGAAAGGATGGATCACCCTGCCTGATTGTTGAATGTAAAGCCCCGGAAGTAGCGGTTACGCAGGCAGTCTTCGACCAGGTGGCGATGTATAACATGGCGCTGAAGGTGCCCTACCTCGCGGTCACGAACGGAATGGTACATTTTGCCTGCTACATTGATCACGATACAGGGGAGATCATTTTTTTGAAGGAGATACCGGTTTATGAAGAGATGTTGAAAAGGTAGAAATTCGTAACGCATAACACGTCACGGGAAATTCATAATTCATAATTCCTAATTCATAATTTAATTATGGAACTCATCAACGCAATACCCAAAGACCTGATCACTTTTTTGCTGGTCGCGGTATTCTCATTGCTGATCGGGTTGTCGCAAAAGCTCCTGCACAGCCATGAGCAATTACCGGAACATACCTTCGGGACAGACCGGACCTTCACCTTCATCGGCATTCTTGGCTTTATCCTGTTCCGCAT
>PLMO01000154.1:0-43698 GCA_003142515.1 Bacteroidales bacterium | reverse complement strand
CTGACCGAATTGAAAGAATCTTTCACACAAATTTCCCAGAAGTTTGACAAGGGAGAATTCCTTACACTGGGTAAATTCCTGATCATCGCCGGAGTTATTCTTCCCATTGTTCCCAACGAACCAATCTTCCGCGACCTGGGACTGACGCCTTACAAGATCTGGCTGGCCGTTGTCGTGGTTTCTTCCATTTCCTATTTGAGTTATTTGCTGAAGAAGTTTGTTTTCAAACAGGGAAGCATAATCCTCGCAGGTATCCTGGGAGGATTATACAGCAGTACTGCAACGACCATCATCCTTGCAAGGAAAATCCGGAAAGATCCTGAATCCCGGAATCAGTATGTTGCTGCCATCATTTTTGCATCGGCCATGATGTACCTCCGCATCCTGGTGCTGATACTGATTTTTAATTCCGATCTTTTTCAACGGGTTTACCTTTATTTCCTCCTTCTCTTTGGGATTTCTTCGATCACAGGCCTGGTGATACTGCTGTTTCACAACAAAAAATACACTACCCTGAATCCGGAACTGGCCATCGATAAGAATCCGCTTGAATTTAAGGTAGCGATCCTGTTTGCACTGTTATTCATGGCATTCACATTTATCACTTGGTTCGTTGTGGATCGTTTCGGACGTTCCGGCTTAAATGTCCTTTCCTTCCTGGTAGGCCTTACCGATATCGATCCCTTCCTGATCAACCTCTTCCAGGGGAAATTCCGTATTGCAATGGATTCGATTGCTATTGCGACTTTACAGGCCATTGCAAGCAATAATATTCTGAAGATGATCTATGCCTGTTTTTTTTCCACGAAAAAATCAAGGGTGTACCTTATCAGCGGGTTCTCAGTCATCATTTTACTGAATCTCGTTTTTGTCTGGATCTTATAAATAAAAAACATGACGGAAACACTGCATTCCATCCTGAATAAAACCGATGAATCTTTTGACGCAAAGGATTTACGGAAGTATGATCTCACTTTTGAAATTGGGGAGAAAACATTCGGTTACAGTATACTCGATATTGAAAAAAATAAATTCATAGCGCTCGGATATTTCCGGAACCACCTGGCTGATGTGGCTAATTCCTTTTCCTGGTTGGGCGGGCAGTTTCATGCTGTGAAAGGGATCATCGGGAATTCCCGGTTTACCTTGATTCCGGAAGCGCTCTTCCTGGAAAGTGAAAAAGAAAGCTATTTTAATTTTCTTCATGAGAAGGAATCAGGTGAAGCTGTTTTTTCTGACCGGCTCGGGCACCTGGAAGTTTACACCGTTTACAGTATTCCCGGTCATATCAGGAAGGAGATTAACAAGGTTTTCCCGAAAGTGACACTGTGCCATATCTCCAGCGTTCTCATCGGGAATATCTGGATGAATGTAAAGAATATCGCAGGCCNNTATTATGTGATCTTCGTTTTTGAGCAATTGAACCTGAATCCCGAAGAAATAAGCCTGACCCTTCTTGGGAATGTGGATAAATTCTCGCCCGTTTATGATCTTTTGTTCAGGTACATCCGGAATATTGAATTTATAAGCAGGAATGACGGATTCAACTACAGTTATTTATTCAACGATGTTCCCGGCCACTTTTACTACGCTCTTTTAAATCCATCCTCATGCGGATCATAACAGGCAGATTCAGGGGAAAACAGATCCATCCACCGGTTAACCTGCCGGTGCGTCCCACTACCGATTTTGCGAAGGAAAGCCTTTTCAATATCCTGAACAACCTCGTTGACATAGAAGGCCTGCATGTGCTTGATCTCTTTGCCGGCACAGGAAGTATCTCCTACGAGTTTTTTTCACGGGGAAGTGAAATAGTTACGGCTATCGATATCGATATACACTGTGTTGCCTTCATCAATAAAACGGCTTTGTCGATGAATGCGGAAAACCTGGAAGCTGTCAGGGAAGATGTATTCCAGTTCCTTGAGCATCCGTTCGGGGAGTATAACCTTGTTTATGCCGATCCGCCTTATGACATGGCTGGAATAGATTTGCTGCCTGATCTTGTTCTCAGCAACCCGATCCTGAAAGAGGAGGGGTTGTTTATCCTTGAACATTCGAGGGATCATGATTTTTCGCAATATCCGGGTTTTGACCAGCACCGGAAATACGGGAATGTGAATTTTAGTTTTTTCAGGAAACAAAAGACAACTAACAGTTAACTATAAAAAACCCGCTCCGGATTCCCGGAGCGGGTTTTTTATTTAGTGTTCCACTGAATTATTATTTAGCTACATCCCACCATACACGGTCCCAAAGGGTAACATTTGCAGGTGTATTGGTATTGTAACTCTTTTCCCCCAATGAATAGGGGAACCTGCGTGGAATTACATTTTGTACTGCTGGTGTTGTGGGATTGGGAAGCAGTCCTATTAAATTATTGGTTCTTCTCCAGTCGTTGAAAGTTTCAGCCTGGTTATAAAGAGCAATATATTTCTGCGTCATGAGCTCCTTGTAAAGCGTGACACTTACCGTATCCAGGTAGGCGCTGTATCCTGCAATGTAGGGTGCGCTGAAGACTCCCCATTTGTTCAGGGAAGCGGTAAGTCCGTTCACGATATCACTCTTGATCTGCGGGTCAGCAGGATTGGCCTTGTACTCGCATTCAGCTTTGATAAAGAGACATTCTACATAGGTAAGGAAGAATACGGGAGAATTCGGTGAGGCCACACCGGCTCCGGGCAACGAGGCATTTTCACCTGCCGAGCCCCAATCGGCACCCTGGTAAGGATTCGCGGTATCAGCTCCTGCTGCAGCATAAACAGGAATTCTGGGATCAAACCTCAGATTCAACATGTCCATAAAGTATTTATGCATGGCGATATCACCTCTTTGATCCATAAACTGGAACAAAGGATTCTGTTCACCGACATTCGTGAAAAATGCAAACTGCATGTCATCATCATTGCTGGCAAGTGCACCGGCATTAATCAGTGCCAGAGCATTAGCCCAGGAAGCAGGGTCAGTTTTACATAAATGCAACGTATACCTTGCTTTCATTCCACGAGCTGCTTTCAGCCATTTAGCTGCCTGATAAGCTGCCTGAGCAATAGGTCCATCATTGGGATTAGGATCTGGGTAAATAAGATCGCCTGCGTCATAAAGCAGGGTTGTGGAAGAAAAACTTGCAATGGCGTCATCGAGCAAAGCAAGGATCTTTGGATAGATATCCTGTTGTTTATCAAAGGGCGTATTTAATTGTGCCAACCCCTGGAATGCCTGGGAATAAGGAACATCACCCCAGATATCGGTTACGAATCCGAGTGATTCTGCCATCAGAACATCTGCAATTCCCAGGTTGATATTATCTTTTGCTGCTTTGGCCTTAGATGTTACAATAACGAGGTTCTCCATGATGCCGGCATAGGCAGTATTCCATACATTATCAACATCGCCATCATGCCAGATGTAATTGGATTCACCTTGCGATTGACGGGCAACGCCCTGGTAGTACTGCATCCATTGTGAGGTGACACGGGAATAATCGTTACTGCCAATCAGCGTATAAGCCATATTGGCTTCAATGGCCGGAACCAGCGAACTCATCGGAACGTCTTTAGGAGCGTCCGGGTTCGTGTTGATCCCTGTATCGATCCATTTCTTACAGGAACCGAAGACCAGAGCCATGAGGAGTAAAACTCCAATGAATTTAAATCTTATATTTTTCATAATTATTTCGATTTTTTGTTAGTATATTTTTTTTGGTTCGGATTAAAATGACACATTTAAGCCAAGAGTGTAGCTCTTTGTTCCGGGCATATTGAAATAATCGATACCCTGGGCATTATCAGAACCTGCAAGGCTGGTTTCAGGATCAACACCCTTATAGTGGGTAAACAGCAATAAGTTGGTGCCGGAGAAATAAATGCTCAACTGACGGATAAAGGTCTTCTTTAAGAATCTTGAAATATTATAAGTAAGGGTAACAGTCCTTAGTCTTACCCATCCGGCATCTTCAATATAAGGTGCAGTAGCGCCGACAAATCCGCTTCCCTGTGCCTGGTAATAACCCTGTGTCAGGGCAACTCTCTTGATGTTTGCCTTTCCTGTAGGATTCCCATTGGCATCTGTCATATCTCCGGCAAATACAACAGAGTCACCACGATTCAGTGTTCCGGCTGAGACTCCGAAATAATCCATTGCCCCACGGGTGCCATCCCACATCTTTCCGCCATGTTTGATGTCAACCAGGAAATAAAGACTCAGATCTTTCCAGCGAAGGTTGCTGCTGATTCCCGCTGTCCATTTCGGATCCACATTACCAAGTGCAGTTTCATTTTGCGACTCTATCGGATAACCGTCAGTGCCGATCAGCACGTTTCCCCTGGAATCACGTTCCCAGTCATAACCATAAATTGTACGGTAGGGCTGGCCAACAACAGCGTCAATTTCAGAGCCTGTGAACCCCCCGAGATAAAGACGGTTTATTCCCGGAGCAAGTGCAAGCACCTTGTTATCGATTTTCGACCAGTTTGCTGTGATATCCCATTCCCAGTTCTTGGATTTTATCGGAACAAGTTCAAGTGTTACCTCATGTCCTGTTGTTCTGATAGAACCTGCGTTCAGCATTACGGAAGTATAACCTGTAGTGGCTGCGATCGGAACCTGGAGGATATCATCAGTCGTTTTATTGTTGAAATAGGTATATGAAATACCAACCCGGTTCTGGATAAATTTAAGGTCAATACCGGTTTCAAAATTACCAGTTTTTTCTGGTTTTAATTGATTGTTACCCAAAACACTGCTATTCAAATACCCATTGGTACTGTTATAAGGCCAGGTCAACCCGGTAGTCCATCCGTCTAAGACATAGGGAGCTGTAAAGGGGGTTTGCGTACTGTAAACAGGTGCATCCTTGGCCGTGACGGCATAGGAAACACGGATTTTCCCGTAAGGGAGGACTTTATTATCTTTCAAACCTGGTAATTGAGTAAAAATCCACCCTGCACCTATTGAAGGATAGAAAAAAGAATTCTTCCCCTCGGGTAAGGTGGTTGACCAGTCATTTCTGCCGGTAACGCTTAAATAAAGCATATTTTTCCATGAAAGCGTCAAATCTCCATATATACCGGCTCCCTTACGGTTATCGGTTACCTCCTGGGAAGCAATACTTGTGGTATTGTTGAGCTCATAATAGTTGGGAATTACCAGCCCAAATGCCTGGGAATTCAGCGATGTAAAATATTGTTGTGTCATATTTTGTCCCAGGATGAAGTGGACATTGAAATCCTTTGCAAAATTCTTGTCGATGGTCATCAGAAGGTCAGAATTGAAATTTTTACTTAATTCTTCTCCTCTTTTTGCCCAACCGGCCGGTTGAGTTGACGAGCCTACGGCAAGGTTATCAACGATTTTCCGTCCATACCAGTCCATACCTATACGGTAGGTAAAAGAGAGCCATTTGTTTGCAAGATAGTCCACTTGTGCCGAACCGATCAAACGGTTTACAGCGTCCTTGTAAGTATCTTCATTTGCAGTCCAGTATGGATTGTCATAATAAATCCCGTGACGGTAACTTCTTTCNNATGTAACCGGCTGCATTGTCGAAGGTCGGTGGCGTTCTCAACAGCCCGAGCATTATTCCGGAAGTATTATTCCCCTGCTGTATACGGTTAGCGGCCGTGATGATGTAATTTGCCGAACCGGACACCTTCCAATGATCAGAAAGTTTTGTATCGCCGGATAGCTTGAAGGTATTTCTGCGCATGGTATTATCGGGAACAATTCCTTTCGTCTGGTTATCTGAGAAACTGAAATAGAAGGTGGAAATATCGCTTCCCCCGCTAAGGGCAAGAGAGTTGTCGGTCGTCACTCCGGTCTGGAAGAAATCGTAAGGGTTATAAGTTTTAACTGCCCCGTCTTTACCTACTGTAGCGGGGACAATCCTTCCGTCTACATCGAAATCTTTCCATTCGTATTTGCTCCAGTTGGATTTGTCATAGGCCATGGTGTCTATTTTCGGGCCCCAGCTGAATTTGTTACCGGAAATCCAGTTACCTCCTGAACCTTGTCCGAATGCATTTTGCCGGGCAGGGAGTTGACTGACAACGTCAAATTTAACAGAAGTGCTGAAATTCACTGATACTTTTTTACCGGTAGCTGCTTTTCCTTTCTTTGTGGTTATAATAACGGCGCCGGATGCAGCACGCAAACCATATAGCGCTGTTGCTGCCCCGCCTTTCAAAACGCTGACGGATTCAATATCGTCAGGGTTGATGTCAATAGCGCGGTTGGATAAACCAACACCATCAAAAGCACCAGCGGAAGCACTTTCGACTGAGCCACCAGTTTCAGCCCCTGCTATAGGAACACCATCTACTACAAAGAGAGGCTGGTTGTTTCCTGTTAAAGATGTAACCCCACGAATCTGGATATAGGATGCGGCTCCTGCAACTCCTGATGAACTGACAACCTGAACATCGGAAACCTTACCCTGCAAGCTGTTAATCATATCAGTTTGTGCAGCCTTCCCAATGTCCTCAGATGAAACATTTTGCACTGAATAACTCAACGCCTTGGTTTCACGCGGGATACCAATAGCAGTCACCACGATGGCATCCAGATTCATGACATCGGGATCCAATACAACATCCAACGTAATAGATTCCCCAATCTTGACTTCCTTTGTCTTCATCCCTACATAAGAGAAGGTCAGAAAATCGTATTTTGCAGGAACAGTCAATACATATTTCCCGTCAATATTTGTTGTGGTACCAATGGTGGTACTTTTAACAACGATTGTCACCCCGGGAATGGGGGATTTGTCCTCCGATGATGTGACAACACCGGATATGACCCGTGTTTGTGCAAGTACTCCTTGCAGTCCTGCCATTAGAAGTAAAGCAAGGACAATGGTAAATTTTCTCATAATGGATGGTTTTGGTTAGTAAAAGTGTTAATAATCAGTTGAATATTAATAAGTTAAGCCGGATTGCACCTGATCATGTCATCCGGTATGATGTATATATTGAAATGTTGTCCTACGGTTTTCGTCATTTCCAATGCAATTTTAAGAAATAAAAACCATAAAAGTCAAACAAATTTAATAAAAAGTTAAAAAAAAGAACAAATTCACCGCGCTCGGGTATTTCCGGAACTACCTGGCTGATGTGGTTACTTCACTTTCCTGGTTGGGTGGCCACTTTTACTACATGCTATTAAATCCATCCTCATGCGGATCAAAAGGGAAATGGCCTGAATTAATAAAAAAGAGGCTGTCTCGTACTTTTGAGACAGCCTCTTTTCATAGGTGAAAACGTGTCAGTGTTTGTCCCAGAAAAGTTTTGTTGTAACGAGGTCTCCACCAATGGCGGCAGCGGCAGCGTTAAAGTTAGTACCATTTAATGTTTGTTCAACGACTGGATAGGTAAGACGCAATGGAATATCAGTCTTAGCATCAGCAGGTTTAACCAGAACCGGATAATCTAACATTCTCCAGGCCGTCCAGGATTCAAACCCGCGATTATACAGGCCAATCCATTTTTGTTCCCCGATTTTTTGTTGCCAGGTACCGGTAGCTGTTGAATAGGCCACCTTGGGCTCGGCCAGGTAAGTGGCAATGTCAGCAGGGGCCCCCCCCCAATATTCAATTGAGCGCGTGATGGCATTATTATAATGTTCTTCAGCCGTACCACTAATGGCGAAACCTCTTTCCGCACCTTCAGCAAGTAAAAATTCAACTTCAGAAGCATCAAAAATTATTGCTTCGAAGGTGGGGGTCTGAATTTTATCGGCAACATGTGAATAATGTGCGAAATTGTTGGACGCACCATATATTCCACCAACGTAAGCCAATTTGGGGGTCCCTATTACGGAGGAAGTATCTACCTGGGTAAAATAAAATGGCAACCTGGGATCATTAAGGTCGTTCATTTTATCAACCAGTGTATTGGCAGCAACAAAGTCATTTCTGCCGCTGGCTACCAGATTTTCATAAATCGGATTGTCATTGGGCTGAGTGCTCAGATAAATGAGCCTGGCATTATCAGTATTTGAAGTAATGACGTTTGGTGCAGCAGCTTCAACAGTGGTTTTCGCCAATGTGTTGTCAACATCAGACAGAAGCATCCCCATCCGTAATTTCAAGGAATTGGCAAATTTATACCACCGGGAAACATCTCCACCATACATATTATCGTAAGCACCTAAACTACCGAAATTTTGGTTCATATTGCCAATGGCTTTGTTTAACCGGTTGATCAGGTCCTCATAAATAGTCAGACCATCATCATATTTTGGCAACAAAATCCCGGTTTTCAATGCCTCGGTATAAGGAACATTGCCAAATGATTCAACGAGTATGCTATAAGCATAAACTGTCATTACCTCAATAATGGCAAGTTTATTTGTTATAACTTCTGGATTATCACCAGGCAGAGAACCCGTTGCTGCAATAACTTTTGCGGATTCGTCAAGGTTTTTTAAAACACTCACATAAAGCTGATTCCATTGGTTACCGGGAATCGGACGTGTGATAATGTCGTAGTTGGCTTCATCTGTATAGGTTGTTTCTGTCCATTGCTGGGTGAACATCCTCCAAATATTCAAGTTTACGTTTGGAGTGACCATCTGATCGAACAAACGCTTCTGAGCTGCGGTAAACAATGATTCACCGGGAACACTGGTAGGATCCTTGATGTTTTTATTCAAATCTTGAAATTTCGTACAAGACGAAAACACCAGGAGGACCAGGAAAATTTTGAATATCTTTTTCATATTTTTTATTTTAGAAGGTGAATTTTACGTCAAAGCTAAAATCACGTGTTGATGGCAATGAACCTGTCGTATAACCTTGCAGGTTACCTGCGCTAAGTCCTGATTCCGGATCTGTGTAAGGTAAGTTTTTGAAGATGATCCAAACGTTGTATGCCACAGCTGTGAAAGTTACACCAGAAATGAAACATTTTTTCAAGAGGGCTTGTGGTAATGAATAGGATAAAGAGATCTGCCGTAGTTTAACATAGGTTGCATCGTAAACAAAGGCTGAATTGGGATTATATACATACCCAAAGGCACCATAATTGGAAGCGGCCATTCTTGTTTTATTTTGTGTGACAGTGCCATCCGCGGCAACATTTACACCCGGATTAATAAATCCACCACTGTTTCGAGCATAACCTTTGCTATGATCACTGGCATCAATCCAGGTAATAGGATCTCTTACAGGGTTGCCAAGGTCGTTGAGATAGGAAGTCTCTTTGTACAAACCGGTTGCTAACCCATAATACATATCAAGCGAGAAAACATCTCCACCCTTTGATACATCAATCAAGAATGAGAATGACCAATTTTTATAGGTCAGGTTATTCATAAGCCCACCTGTCCAATCAGGGTTCGCATTACCTATCACATTATCAGATTTTGTTGTAATTTGATAGGATCCATTAGATTTAACGACTTTCTCTCCATCCTTATAAACGTAATCGGTTCCGTAAAGTACTCCGTAGGGTTGTCCAACCTTGGCATTGAGAGTAACACCACCCTGGAATGCTCCTAACTGGAGGTTGTTGACGCCTTCCTTTAAAGAAATCACTTCATTCCTATTCATAGCCCAGTTCAGCGTGATATTCCATGCGAAATTTTTGTTTTTACATGGAGTTGCATGCAGCGCTAATTCGATCCCTTTGTTTTGAATTTCACCGGCATTGATGATCTCTGTATAATATCCTGTACTTGAGGATACGGGAAGCGGTAGAATCTGATTAATGGTATTTGTTTTATATAACGCCAGATCAAATCCAAGTCTTCTGCCAAGGAAGTACATTTCAAGCCCGCCTTCAATACTTTTTGTGAGTTCTGGTTTCAGATTAGGGTCTTTCTTGATAGTAGGAACTGTCGTCGAAAGAGAATTAAAAGGTGTATTAATAATATAGTTATCGACCAGTTGATCAAAACTAGCGCTATTACCAACCTGGGCATAATTCAAACGAACTTTTCCAAATGAAAGCCATTTGGCCTGAGGTATAACATTTGAGAAAATAAAACTTCCTGCAACAGATGGATAATAGTAACTACTGTTCGCTGGTGGTAAGGTTGAAGAATGATCGCGCCTCAAGGTAGCATCAAGGTAAAGATAGTTTTTATAACCCAATGAAGCGCTGGCATAAATTCCATCAACGCCAACCCTTGAAGCCAATTCCTTTGGAAGTGGTAATGGTCCGACACTATTTTCCAATGAGTAAAGGTCAGGTATTGTCAAACCACCGCTGGTGGACGAGATCAAACGACTATAATTTGTCCTTCTCATGTTCATCCCTAATATAGCTTTCAGGTTAAAAGATTTCGATAAATCCTTGTTGAAATTTGCCATCACATCATAATTGTATTCACTGAAATTGATATCCCTTCTCAGGTAGCCAGAGCCCTGATCGCTTCTGCCGCCGCTGCCATCTGCCTGTGTGGTACCGATTCCAAAAGTAGTTGGAACACTACCAATAGCTCTTCTTTCCTCCTGTAATTCAGCATATGTATCAACCGAAAAACGGCCGAAAACATTTAACCATTCAGTGATTTTATAAGTTGCCCCGATGTTGCCGATAAAACGATTTCTCTTATCTGTCTCATAGTTTTGATAACGTGTCCAATAATAGTTGTCCCAATAAATGGGTGTTTCATCGGAGGGGTCGGCCCAATTCCAGGTTATATTGCGTCTGGTCAGATCATACATGCTTTTTAATTCTTTTATATCAACATTTGTTTCCATCCATTGACGCATCGATCCCAGAATATTATCATTGTATCCGGTTGAGTTACGACCTGTTCCGTTATTAAGTGAGTAGTTTCCAAATCCTGTTACGGTTAATCTATCCGTGGCATTCCAGGTTGCATTCAATGAAACATTGTTTTTAATGAGTTGACTATTCGGCATCAACCCGTTCTGTTTGTAATTTGTATAGGATAACCTGTAATTACCCAAGTGGGATGCATTATCAAGTGCAACAGAATTGGTAAAGGTAACCGGGTTTTCAAAGAAGGTGATTGGCCCGTTAGCTGCGTTTACCCAAGGCGTTGCTTTTAGGTGATTCGGAGATTGCGGGTCAACGGCATCCCACTGGTAAACCGGGGAACCATCGAATTTTGCTCCATAAGAAGCATCTTCTGAGGTAGTTACCCACTGAGTAAGTTTACTGTTAGCATCCTTCGGATTAACTGTGATTGTCCCGTCGGTATTGATATAATCCATATACCAATGATTTCCCGGTCCACTATAATAGGCGCCATAACCTCCGCCATAATCCTTTTGATACTCCGGGAAGGTTGATTTATCAACAAAACCCACAGTAACGCCTGAATTTAGTGTGACGCCAATACCCTTTTTACCCGGCGCGGTTGTTCCTACGCCTTTTTTAGTCGAGATCATGATCACACCATTAGCAGCCCGCGAACCATACAATGCAGTTGCAGCGGATCCTTTTAAAACGTTGATGGATTCAATATCATCAGGGTTAATGTCAGAAGCAGCATTACCATAATCATAACCCACTCCATCCTGTTGTTGACTCACCGTATTTGTAATATCATTGTTAACTGGAACACCATCAAGGACAAATAATGCCTGGTTATCGCCGGTCAACGATTTATTGCCCCTTAACAGGACATTGGTGGAACCACCCATGTTGGTGGTTGTTTTAACCTGAACCCCTGCAACCATTCCTGAAAGAGTGTTAATAAAGTTGTCAGTTTTAATCATATTGATGTCGCTACCCTTAACTTCCTGGGTAGCATATCCAAGAGACTTTTTTTCCCTTGGAATACCAAGGGCTGTTACAACTATGCCTTCCAGTTCCTGTACACTGGCCGACAGTATAACATCTATCACATTGTTTTCCCCCAAAATTTTTTCCACAGTCACCATTCCTACGTAGGAAAACATGAGGGAGTTCCGGTTGGCCGGAACGGTTATAGAGTACTTCCCATCGACATTTGTAATGGTCCCAATGGTGGTACCTTTAACGATGACCGTAGCGCCCGGGATCGTACTTTTATCCTCAGCGCTTGTCACTGTTCCGGTGATTGTGCGCTGAGCAAAGACACCGACTATCCCTAGAAAGAACGTCAGGAAAAGTGCAATGGTAAATTTTCTCATAATGGATGGTTTTGGTTAGTAAAAGTGTTAATAATCAGTTGAATATTAATAAGTTAAGCCGGATTGCACCTGATCATGTCATCCGGTATGATGTATATATTGAAATGTTGTCCTACGGTTTTCGTCATTTCCAATGCAATTTTAATAAATATAATCCTTAAATGTCAAACAAATTTAATAAAATGTTAAAAAAAAGTTAACAATAATGATATTTGATAAACTGAAAATTTTTAACTTGTTTAAAGTTAATGAATTGCAAAATTTTCGGAGAAAAGATAAAAAAGTGATAAAGTGAGATGTGAGATGGGAGTGTTGAAAAGTCGGATAAGCAACAATTCTTCTATTTCAGTTTTTTTATGAATAAACCGAATACAAGGATAGGGCCGATGTAAAAGACCGTGGTAAGAGGTGAAATCTGTGTTTCGAACAATTGATAAGCAGCAATTATCAGCGATGAGATGCTGAATAGTATGTATCCCAGTCTTCTCATTTTCCAGATAAGAATGATACCAGCCAGTGACAAAGCGTGCAGGAGGAATCCCCCGAGGATATAAAAAAGCACCGTAATCCTTGCAGGTGGATTTTCGGGTGCATACCTGAGTACCATATCGGCAATGGAGCCTGAATACAGCAATGCAAAAAGAAAAAGAATGGAAATCAGACCAAAGAAGACGAAGAAAAACAAACAAAGAACAGTCAGCAAAAAAGGCCGTTTAGCTGCTTCTTCCTGGGTATTTCCGGGTGTCGTACTGATCTCTTCCATTTTCAGGACATCTTTTTCAGGTTAGAACTATACAGCAGGACGAATACTCCTGATAAGAGGATACTGAAGAAATCCGGGCCCGGGAGCCGGAAAAAATACATGGGAGCAAGGATCACCAGTATCTGGGAAACCGTATAAATATGAAATCCCAGCTTCCGCAGTTGCCACATCATTATCGCTCCTGTAAGGGCCAGGGCATTGATCAACGCAGTGGCTGCAAAATAATTGGGTTTGGCATCCAGGAACAAATCCATACCCGGCAACTTGAATGCTTTCACCAATTCTGCTGCAAATTTCATGGATGCATCGAAGAAGATGAAAACCATCAGGTTCGAAAAAGCACCTATGCCACTATAAATAAAGGTCAGAATGCAGAGAATGGTAAGCAGGTTCGGACGTTTTTTCCTGGACTCTGTGGCCGGCAGCATTTGTTGTTCTTCCATTTAGCTTTTGATTAATTCAGAAGGTTTACTCAAGGCTTCCGACGACTTTCTCAACTTCATCCAGGATCTCGCAGGATTTGACTAAGGATTTCATGGCATTATGATCTGGATACAATGGGCGGTCAACATCCAGGAATGCAACATGATTCCGTATTACTTCCTTTGCTTTGTTGACGCCGGCGCCGAACTTATATTCCCTGAAATCAAGGGCTTGTGCTGCTGCCATGAATTCGATGCCAAGAATGCCATAAGCATTGTCGAGGATCTGGAAATTCTTCAGGGCCGTATTCATTCCCATTGAAACAAAATCTTCCTGGTCTGCTGCAGCGGGAATACTCTGTATCGAAGCCGGAGCCGAAAGTATGCGTTGTTCAACGATCTGCATATCGGCTGTATATTGGCTCAGCATCATTCCGCTGAACATGCCGGCACCTTTTGTAAGGAAAGCCGGTAAGCCAACGCTGAGGGCCGGATTGTTCAAACGGTTCAGTCTTCTTTCCGACATCACACTTACCATGGTAACGACTATCCCTGCCATGTCCATGGGAACCGATACCGGTGAACCCTGGAAATTTGCCCCGGAGAGCTGCAGGTTTTCTTCCGGGAAGAAGACCGGGTTATCCCCGACCCCGTTTAGTTCGATCTCAACCTGCGAACGTGCATAGGCAAGCGCATCGTGTGCGGCGCCGATAACCTGTGGTGTTGAACGCATTGAATAGGCATCCTGGACTTTGCATTTTACTTTTCTTTCAGCAAGGTCGCCGCCTTTCACACATTTCAGGATAGCTGCAGCACTTCGGATGGCACCTTTAAAGCCCCTGACCTCATGCAGTTTTGGCAGATAAGGCCGCATGTTGGCTTTCATGGCTTCCAGTGACATCGAGGCTGCAATTTCTGCCTGTTTCAACCAGTTGTTTGCATCGTAGAGAAAAAGAGCACTCATTGCTGTAAGTACATTCGATCCATTGATAATGGCCAGCCCGTCACGTGCCATCAATTCCGGAACAAGGATTCCGGCTCTTTCAAGCGCTTCTTTCCCCGTGTATAACGTACCTTCGTAATAGGCATGTCCTTCTCCCATCATCAACAGGGCAATCTGCGACATCGGTGCAAGGTCGCCGCATGCGCCCACCGATCCTTTCTGGCAAACAAAAGGTGTAACACCCTTGTTGAGCATGTCAACCAGCGTTTGTGTGATCTCCAGCCGTGAGCCGGAATTTCCGTGTGCATGTACATTGATGCGTCCCAGCATGGCACCGCGTACCCAATCAATGGGCATCGGATCGCCTATACCTGCTGCATGGTTATAAATCAGATATTTCTGAAAATCTTTTACCTGGTCATCATTCAGGACAACTTCCGAGAATTCACCGATACCGGTATTCACCCCGTACATGATCTCATGGGCTTCAATTTTCCTTTCCAGCATGGCACGGCAGGCATGGATCCGTTCAATGGCCTTCTTGTCTAATTCTACTTTTTCATTCTGGCGGGCAACGCATACAACATCTTCAATGGTCAATCCCGCCCCTTTAATTACAAGTGTCATTTTTTTCTACTCTTTATTAGTACATTGATTAAACTTTTTTACTGCTACTATGTCAGGCATTAGGCATTGGGCAATAGGCAATAGGTGTTGGGTATTAGGTATTAGGTTTTGGGTACAAGGTAAAAGGTTCTGGGTTTTGGTTTTTTTTTTGCTATTTCGCCATTTTCTCCTTTACTTGTTCCAATGTCATCAACTTCTGTTCTCCAGTCTGCATGTCCTTTAGGGTTAGCATCCCTTCCTTCATCTCATTTTCACCCACCAGAACCGTATAAGGGATTTTTTTACGGTTGGCATAATCCAGCTGCTTCTTCAATTTGGCAGCTTCCGGAAAGATCTCAGCAGGAATGCCTGATTCACGGAGGCTGGAAAGAATGGGAAGGCAGAATTTTTCTTCTGCTGCCCCGAAATTCACGAAAAGGACTTTTGTAGTAGCCGCGATCATCTCAGGAAAAAGGTTCAGCTCATTCATCACATCATAAATCCGGTCGGCGCCGAAAGAGATCCCGACACCGGAAACACCTTTAAGGCCAAAGATCCCGGTAAGGTCATCGTAACGGCCACCCCCGCAAATGCTCCCCATGGGAACATCCTTTGCTTTCACTTCGATGATGGTCCCGGTGTAGTAATTTAACCCGCGGGCAAGGGAAATATCCAACTCTACCGAACCGGATAATTGAAGATCTTGGAGATAACCTGTTATTTTTTCTATTTCATCGATTCCCGCCAATCCTATTGAGGAAGCATGAAGATTGACTTTTAAGAATGGCAGTATGACGGCAAGATCCTTTTCCGCAGCAAAATTCAGGAATGGCGCAAGGGCATCGATCGAAGCATCTGCAAATCCTTTCTCGCGGAGTTCGGTAATGACAAAATCCATATGGGTTTTCTCCATTTTGTCAAGGGTAATGGTAAGATCAATCATTCCACCGGGTTCTCCGATCACCTCTGCAATCCCGGAGAGGATCTTCCGGTTGTTCAGTTTAACAATATACTTCAGTCCCAGGTTGGTGAAAACTTTATCGGCGATCTGCACAAGTTCAACCTCATTCAGCAGGGAATCGCTGCCGATCACATCCACATCGCACTGGAAAAATTCCCTGTATCGTCCTTTCTGGGGCCGGTCGGCTCTCCAGACAGGCTGAATCTGGTATCGTTTGAAAGGGAAAATGATCTCGTTCTGATGCTGTACCACATACCGTGCAAAAGGAACAGTCAAATCATAACGCAGCCCTTTTTCAGTAATAAAAGGTAAAAGTGTCCTATAATCAAGTTGCTCCTCATTCCGACCTCCAACCTCTGACCTCCGACTTCCATCCTCCATTCTCCATCCTCGATTCTCCAGGAAATCACCCGAATTCAGGATCTTGAAGAGCAATTTATCGCCTTCTTCGCCGTATTTACCCAATAGGGTGGAAAGATTTTCCATGGCCGGTGTTTCGATGGGTTGGTAACCGAAAAGCTGGAATACTTTGCGGATGGTGTCGAAAATATAGTTTCTCCTCACCATTTCAAGCGGGGAGAAATCACGGGTGCCTTTGGGAATGGAAGGTTTCTGGAGTGACATTCCGGAAAATTTGTACAAAGATAATAATAATCGGGGAATCCAAAGACCCGTCAAAAGCCATGCAAATACCCGCTAAATCTGTCAATCTGCTTTCAGTTTCTTGTAGCGGATCCGTGTCGGGGTTTCGTCGCCAAGCCTTTTCTTCCGGTTTTCTTCGTATTCAGAATAACCGCCTTCGAAGAAATAAACCTGCGAATTTCCTTCAAATGCCAGGATATGGGTTGCCACGCGGTCGAGAAACCAACGGTCGTGCGAGATGATTACCGCACACCCTGCGAAATTTTCAAGTCCTTCTTCCAGGGCTCGTAAAGTATTCACATCAATATCGTTGGTGGGCTCATCAAGCAGGAGGACGTTTGCTTCTTCTTTCAGGGTCAGCGCGAGATGCAGCCGGTTGCGCTCGCCTCCGGAAAGTACACCGCATTTCTTTTCCTGGTCTGCCCCGGTGAAATTAAACCGCGCCACATATGCCCTTGCATTCATCGACCGACCCCCCAGCTGGATGATCTCACTGTTGTTTGAGATGACCTGGAAGACGGTTTTGTCAGGATCAATGGCTGCATGGCTCTGGTCTACATACCCGATCTTTACAGAATCGCCGATATTAAAGATTCCGGTGCCCGGCTTTTCAGAACCGATGATCAACCGGAACAAAGTAGTTTTCCCGGCGCCATTGGGGCCGATCACCCCTACGATCCCGGCAGGAGGAAGCGAAAATTCCAAGTTCTCGAAAAGTAGTTTATCCCCAAAAGATTTTGCGACGGCAGAGGCATCGATCACCTTATTTCCCAACCTTGGACCATTAGGAATATAGAGTTCCAACCGTTCCTCCTTTTGTTTAGCATCTTCATTCAGCAGGCGTTCATAAGCTGCCAGTCTCGCTTTTCCTTTGGCCTGACGGGCTTTCGGCGACATCCTGACCCATTCGAGTTCCCTTTCCAGGGTCTTTCTGCGCTTGCTTTCTGATTTCTCTTCCATGGCCAGGCGGTTTGATTTCTGTTCCAGCCAGGATGAATAATTTCCCTGCCAGGGAATGCCTTCGCCACGGTCCAGTTCCAGGATCCAACCGGCAACATTGTCAAGAAAATAACGGTCGTGCGTGATCGCGATAACGGTTCCTTTGTATTGTTTAAGATGCTGTTCAAGCCACTGTACCGATTCGGCATCCAGGTGGTTGGTTGGCTCATCCAGCAATAGGATATCCGGTTCCCTGAGCAGGAGACGGCATAATGCAACCCGCCTTTTTTCTCCTCCCGACAACACATTCACCGGGCGGTCACCTTCGGGACAGCGCAGTGCATCCATCGCCCGCTGCAGGCGGCTGTCAAGATCCCATGCATTATGATTATCGAGCAATTCCGTCAATTCTCCCTGACGCTGGATCAGCTTATCCATCTCCGCATCTGAAAGAGGGTCTCCAAACCGGGCATTCACCTGTTCATATTCCTCCAGCAGATTGACCACCTCCTGGACGCCTTCCTTGACGATTTCCAGCACCGTTTTGGTTTCGTCAACCAGCGGTTCCTGTTCCAGCAAGCCGATGCTGTATCCCGGAGAAAAAACCACATCACCCTGGAAGGATTTCTCTGTACCCGCAATGATCTTCAGTAAGGTTGATTTCCCGGAACCATTCAGGCCTATAATGCCAATCTTGGCCCCATAAAAAAAGGAGAGATAGATATCTTTTAATACCTGTTTATGAGGAGGGAATGTCTTGCTGACATTCACCATTGAAAATATGATTTTTTTATCGTCGACCATTTTGAGATGTGAGATGTGAGATGTGAGATCAGGGATTACTTCGTATTTAACAATTTTTCAATTTTATCCGTCTCTGTCTCCCAGCTAAAGTTACTGATGATGTAGTTATAACCTGCACAGCCGATCTGAGTGGCTTTTTCAGGATTGTCAAGGAGAAATATAATGTGGTGTGCATAAGCTTCAGCGGTGTCGGCGATCAGGATCTCTTCATTTTCCTTTGCCTGGAGGGCCTGGTTGGCTAAGGGGGAGGTGATGCATGGGATCTGCATGGCCATGGCTTCCAGTAACTTGTTCTGCAGGCCGGTTCCGATCTGCATCGGAGCTATGAAAATCTTCGCCATGGCGTAGCATTCGCGCATATCGGGAACCCACCCGCTGACTTCAATGTTTTCGGATTTCAGTACAGAGACCCGGAGGTTAGGACTGGCGCCGGCGATCAGGATCCGGATACCGGGTTTACGCGACAGAATAAGGGGAAGGATTTTATGTGCCAGGAATTCCGCTGCATTGATGTTCGGGGGATATCCCATATTTCCTGTAAATACCAGGTCGTATTGCTTCTCCCGGTTCATGGGCATGAAGAATGTGGTGTCGACCCCGTTTCTGGCTACTACAATTTTTTCCCTGTCGGGATGAGGAATCAAATCCCTGTCGGGGATGGAGATGATGACTTTGTTGTCGAACATTCCGAAGACATCATGTTCATACCGGAGCAACCGCCGGTATTCCATCCTCAGGAATGGTTTCATATAAAAAGGTGCGGTGGCCAGCCGGCGTTCCACATTCTTCGAAAAAACATCCTGGTAATCCAGGGTTTTCGGGATGGGAATCCCTTTAACATATTCGGCAACCCGTATCAACTGACAGAAAATATGATCGGGTTTATGCTTGTCGATCAGCGAACGGATAATCCCGTTAATTCTTTTATTGTAAAAATAGCCTACCTGTAAAGGTTTATCGGAGAAAAGAGTCTTTACCAGGTGAAGATAAATAGAAACCCTGGATATATCAATGATGTAAACATGCTTTGCATAGGTGGAAAGCACTTTTTCGGCATCTTCATGAAGAACAGAGTCGTTAAGCGCGCATAAAATGACCTCATGCTTCTGCGATAGTTGTTTTAACTGGTTGAACGCCCTTAGTTTATCTCCTTTTTCAGTTGGATAGGGCACACGCGGTAGTAGAAAAAACAGTTTCATGAAGTGAACTTGGGAAAGCAAAAATAAATAAATCCCGGATCATTCCCTGATTTTTTGATAAAACCTGATCAGTTTTGAAATGATCAGATCGCGGTTGTACTCTGCCAAGATGAGATCCCTGGCATTCCTGCCAACTGTTTCGCACAGGATCTTATTTTCAATACAGTCCGAAATGCAGCGGACGAATTCTTCCGGAGTGTCGGCGATGAAAATATCCTTACCGCGGGTATACCGGATTCCTTCAGCACCTACGGTTGTGGAAATGATCGGTTTCCCGGTTGCCATTCCTTCGATGATCTTGATCCGGATCCCGCTTCCCGAAAGCAACGGGACGATCAGGATAGCTTTGGAGCGCATAAATGCCATGGCATCTTCCACTTCTCCTATGACCTCGACATTTGGAAACTGTTTTTTCCTGAGCCATCCGGGCATGTGCCGGCCTGCAAGGTAATAATGCAGTCCGGGGTATTTGCGATGGATCTCCGGCCAAACCTGTTCCAGAAACCAGTAGATCCCTTCCAGGTTGGGGATCCAGTCCATCGCTCCAATTGAAAAAAGGGAAGGAAATTCAGGTTCATCCTTCGTTTCCGGAAATTGCTCCGGGTCAATTCCAAATGGGATCACAACAACAGGAATCCGTCTTCCGTCTTCCGGTTGCAGGCATCCTGCAGAACGGAAGAACGCTGCATCCTGCTCGGTTATGGCTGCAATGCCATCAAATTGGCGGACCGTGGAACATTCGTATTTTTTCAGTTTCCTGACCAGGTATTGCAGGTATAAACGTTTCACCGGATTTTTTGTGCTGGCTGCTATCCGCTGCCAGATAAGGTGTTCGATGTTATGCGCACGCAACACTATCCGGGCATCAGAATATTTCCTTACTACCTGGGCATAAGGACTCATGTAAAGCATTTCAAACTGTACGATGTCAAACTTTTCGGTTTGCAGGATCCGGATCAATGTATTTTCCAGGTCGCGGGAGATGAACCGTTCAACGTGGTAAGATCGGTTGGTGAAAAGGTTCCGGAAGGCGGCCAATGGCTGAATGCTCAGATCGACATGGACCAGTTCGATACCTGTTTTATTTCTGTATTCCTCCGGGATCGAGGATATATCAATGTAATATTTATTGGAATTGACGGCCAATACCTTCACGCTATGCCCTGCCCGGATGAGCCCTTCAATGATCATGCTCATGGCGATAGGACCGCCTTCCTTAGCTGGATAGGGAGATTTATTACAAAGAAAAAGGATCTTCATACACGCTTCTTTTTTGCCAATGACTTCAAATTCATAAAAAACTTGAACCAAACATCCATATCGAGCAGCGAAGCGTCTATTGTTGCCTTGTAGGTCAGAAAAACCCCGATCGGCAAAAGAACCATCGGTGCGATCCACATCCCCTGGTAAGCCGGCAAAACCCCTTCTATTGCATATTTTTCACCGGTGATGGAAAGGATCCAGAAGAGAATAAAGAAAATGGTCGAGATGACTGCCGGAAGCCCAAGTCCTCCTTTCCGGATGATAGCCCCAAGCGGAGCGCCGATAAAAAAGAGCAGGAAGCATGCAATTGAAAAAGTGAATTTCTTGTGAAAGGCTACCTGGTACCGGTGAAGGTTTTTTTCTTTTCCGTAAAAAGTTTCCGAGTTGGCTTTCAGGTTTTCACTGACACTAAAAGCAGCATTTTTGGCCGACTCAATGATCCTGCTGCGGTCGGCAGGTGTGAAACCTGCAAACAGGTCTTTCGGCGGCTTGTAGCCAAAAACATTTTTAACGGTTTTTTTTGATGTATCGGTGGATGCAAGGAAATAATAATTGTGGATGAATTGTTTTCCGAAATTTATTTGTTCTTTAAGGGTCTCTTTCTGAATTGAATCAATGGATTTTCGCAACTGGCCCGTGTTCAGCATCTCATAATTGTTCTTAAAGAGCTTCTCATCCGTACGGGTCAGCTGAAAAGTGGAAAGGTCGAATTGCTGATATTGTTCACTGAACTTTGTGTATTGGAATGGATGTGTGCTGTTCGAATTCCTGAGATCGATCCGCTCTTCGTAATTCGTGCCATTGTATAACCGGAAGATCAGGAATCGTTTATCCGGCGTCAGTTCCATCTTTCCCCACTTTGCAACCGTGAGCGAAACATCACCCTGGTGTTTTGTATGGTCATAGATCATGACATCCCGTATGGTGTTTCCATCCGGATCTTTTTTCCCGACCCGGATCACATATCCGTCGATACCATTATAAAATACGCCTTCCTTAATGTTGAAGGCAAGTTTCTTTTCACGGATATCAAATAAGAGGGAAAGGAATTTCAGGTTGGCCGTGGGCAATACGACATTTGAAAAGTAAAATCCCAACAGACTGATCAGGATCGAAACAACAATCAACGGTTTCATGATCCGGCTCAGGGATATCCCTGCCGACTTCATGGCCACGAGCTCATAATGTTCCCCCAGGTTCCCGAACATCATCAGCGACGATAGCAGGATCGCAAGCGGCAAGGCATAGGGCACGAAAGTGGAAGAAGCAAAAAACAACAGTTTTGCAATAACATACCACTCCAGGCCTTTCCCAACAAGGTCGTCGATGTATTTCCAAAGGAACTGCATCAGCAGGATAAAGAGGGCAATGAAGAAGGTCATCACCAACGGCCCGAGGTAAGATTTAAGAATGAACCAATACAGTTTTTTCATGGATCTGCTGATGACCGTTACAAAAATAGCTATTCTTTTTAACGCTCTTCGAAATAATGTATTTTTGTGGAGAATTCGGTGGTTTCGACAAGCTCAACCACCGACTTGTTCCCTGAGCCTGTCGAAAGGAACATCTAATAAACATTCCATGCAAATCATCGAAGTTAATGACAAGAAAACCATCCGGGAGTTTTTAAAGGTACCGAAGATCATTTATAAGGATGATCCTGTCTGGGTTTGTCCGCTCGACCGTGAAATCAAATCTATTTTTAATCCGAAGGAAAACAGCTTTTTTACCCATGGTGAGGCTGCACGATGGATATTGAAAGATGAACGGGAGAATCTGACAGGTAGGGTCGCTGCTTTCATTAATAAAAATAAGGCATTCACTTTTCAGCAACCCACCGGAGGGATGGGTTTTTTTGAATGTATCGACGATCATGAAGCCGCCTTCCTCCTATTTGATACTTGCCGCGACTGGCTGAAAGATAAAGGCATGCAGGCCATGGACGGACCGATCAATTTCGGGGAAAACGATGTGAACTGGGGTTTGCTCATAGAGGGATTCATTCAACCCGGTTTAGGCATGAATTACAATCCTCCTTATTACCGCAACCTGTTTGAGTCGTATGGGTTTAAATTTTATTTCGAACAGGTGTCCAACCATCTGGACATTACAAAGCCTTTCCCGGAGCGTTTCCGGAAGATTGCCGATTGGGTAAGGAACAAGCCGGAATACCAGTTTCGACACTTTACCTATAAAGATGCTGCAAAGTTCATCCGTGACCTGAAGGATATCTACGACACGGCTTGGGCCTTCCATGAGAATTTTACTCCGATGGAAGAAAAACTGCTCCTGAAAACCATGGAGAAATCGCGTTCCTTCCTCGAGGAAGAAATGATCTGGTTTGTATACCACCAGGAAGACCCTGCTGCCTTCCTGATCATGTTCCCGGATGTGAATCAGATCCTGAAACACATTAATGGCAAACTGCACCTGTGGAACCAGTTGAAATTTCTCTACCTGAAAAGCCGAAAAACCATGACACGGGCCAGGGTCGTCATCATGGGCGTAAAACCCCGGTACCAGCGTAACGGGCTTGAATCTGGAATTTTCTGGCATCTGAATGAGATCATGAAAAAAAGGCCGCAGTTCACCGAACTGGAACTGTCATGGGTAGGCGATTTTAATCCGAAGATGCGGGCGCTCCATGAATCGATCGGGGCGGTCTTTGCAAAGCGGCACATCACCTACCGGAAATTATTCGCTGACCATGAATTCGAACAGCGTTCAGCAATTATTCCGGTGGATACCAAGGAAAAAGTAGTGCAAAAAAGAAAATAACGAAAAAAAACACCAAATTTTTTAACTGAATTATTCTTCTGATTTGTTTTATTTGTTATATTTGACCCATCAAACAAAAATGTGTTTAACCCAAATCCCCAAACAGGTATGAAAAAATTTCTATTTTTGGCTTTAGCTCTGGGACTGACCTTGAGCTTATCAGCACAGTACAAAAGCTCGATGCTGAAGCAGGCAAATCACATTGCACCAGCACTGAGTGTTTCCAACATCGACCTTCCGGTTATTGTTGGTGAACTCCCCCAAAACAACAATGTATCAAATCCAAAAAGTATTACTGACGATCCTGTGTCATCTATATCAAGGTATGACGTTCAGACAAATGACGCCGTTGACAGAAGAGTATTCCTCTATCCGGACTTAACTGTGGGAACAGGTATGACATGGTCACAACAGGATGCTGCCTGGACCGACCGCGGTACAGGTTATAACTATTTTGATGGCACTGCCTTTGGTCCATTGCCAACCGCAAGGGTTGAAACCATCAGAACAGGCTGGCCCTGTTATCTTCCATTTGGTGCAAATGGTGAACTGGTCGTTTCTCACGAAGCTGCCGGTAATCTGGTATTAAATACACGCCCAAACAAAGGGACCGGAACATGGACTCAACAGATATTACCCAATGCACTTCCTTCCGGCGTTCCCGTGATGTTGTGGCCCAGGGCGATGACCAATGGAACGAATCGTACCAACATCCACATTATCGCATTGACCGAACCGGTTGCAAATGGAGGTATCGTTTTTAATGGAATTGACGGTGCCCTGATGTATTGCCGTTCACTGGATGGTGGTGTAACATTCTCTCCCTGGACGCAAATTCCGGGAACCACATCCACCGACTATACCATGTTTGGCGGTGATTCTTATTCATTTGCTGAACCCAGGGGTGATACGCTTGCCTTTACCTTCGGAGGTGATATAACGGATCTGGTTCTAATGAAATCGACCGACAATGGAACAACCTGGACGAAAACCGTAATCTGGCATTCCCTTTATAACCTGGGTGGAACTTCCCCAAGCTTCTATAATGCCTGTGGTGGTTCTCAAACCTGTGTGCTCGATAACCAGGGATTTGCACATGTTGCCTGTGGTTTTAACCAGGACAGCGCTTACAATGCCTCTAACCATTATTATAACCGTACTGCCTTCGGGATTATCTACTGGAATGAACACATGTCGCAACTCGACCAGGGCCTTGATCCGAATATTCTGTTCCCAAATCATCAGTGGATTGGCTGGTTGAAGGATACGAATGCGGTAAATTTTCCACTTGCCAATCTTACAATTACAGGTGGTTCTTTAACATGGCATCCTAACCTTGTGATCGATGGCAGGGATAAGATATTTCTTATCTATGACGGTGCTACAACGCTTGTAGATGCCAATGGTGATAATTTTCATCACATTTTCGGCAGGGATGGTACGCTTTCCGGCGATACTGTAAAATGGAGCAACGATACGCTTGTTGATATTACAGGAGACTGGATCCAGTACAATTTTTCAGAATGTGTATATCCTTCTGCTTCACCGACTACGGAACCGAATTATGTTTATATTCTTTTCCAGAAAGACGACCTGGCAGGAGAATTTGTGACAAATCTCATTCCAGGCCAAACATCACCGACGGATAACTCAATGGTGCTTCTCAAATGGTTGAAACCGGTAATGGTTGGTGTAAATGATAAACACGAAAAACCGACCTTCTCGATCGGGCAGAACTTCCCGAACCCGGTCAATGGCCTGACCAAGGTAAATGTTTACATGCAGAATGGCGGCGACCTGTCGCTCAAGGTAACCAACCTGACCGGCCAGACCCTGATGAGCATGGAAAAAACAAATGTACATGCAGGTGTGAATGAGTTCGTTATTGACGCCAGCCAGCTTTCTTCCGGTGTCTATTTCTACACGGTAAAGCAGGGTGATCAGTCCATTACTAAGAAAATGATCGTTCAGTAATCATTTCCTGAATTGAAGAAAAGCCCTGGTTCGCCGGGGCTTTTTTTTTAGAATAATCCTATTTGTCACTTACTGCTATTCTTGCTGCCGGTAGGCATTGTTCGACTTTGTGGTGTAACAAAATAGCTTTAAACCTACTTTCGGGTACTCAGTCAAGAAAGAATGAACAAAGGAATTTTTTTTCTGTCTTGTTTATTGACTTATATTTGTTTGATCAAACAAAAAATGTATTTAACCCAAATTCAAAAATGCGTATGAAAAGATTTCTATTTTTGGCCTTAGCTATGGGAATGACCCTAAGCTCTTCAGCTCAGTTCAAAAGCTCAATGCTGAAGCAGGTAAATCACATTGCACCTGCAAAGAGTGTTTCAAACATTGATCTTCCTCAAGTTGTTGGTGAACTGCCCCCAAACAACAATGTATCAAATAAAAAAAGTATTAATGATGATCCTGTGTCATCTATAACAAGGTATGACCTTCAGACAAATTCGGCCTGTGAAAGAAGAGTATTCCTCTATCCCGACTTAACTGTAGGAACGGCTGCTATATGGTCACAACAGGATGCCGGCTGGACCGACCGAGGTACAGGTTATAACTATTTCGATGGCACCGCATTTGGTCCACTGCCTACCGCAAGGGTTGAAACCATCAGGGTAGGATGGCCCAGTTATCTTCCATTTGGTGCAAATGGTGAACTGATCGTCACACACGAGGTTGCCGGCAATCTGGTGTTAAATACACGCCCAGCCAAAGGGACCGGAGCATGGACTCAGCAGATATTACCCAATGTGGTTCCTCCCGGTGTCCCGGTATTGTGGTGGCCCAGGGCGATGACCAATGGAACGAATCGTACAAACATCCATATTTTCGTGTTGACCTATCCCGTTGCAAATGGTGGTGTCATTTATAATGGAATTGATGGAGCCCTGCTGTATTGCCGTTCACTCGATGGTGGTGTTACATTCTCTCCCTGGACGCAACTTCCGGGAACCACATCCGCCGACTATACCATGTTTGGCGGTGATTCTTATTCATTTGCTGAACCCAGGGGTGATACGCTTGCCTTCACCTTCGGTGGTGATTTAACAGATCTGGCACTGATGAAATCGACCGACAATGGAACAACCTGGACGAAAACTGTAATCTGGCATTCCCTTTATGACTTGGGTGGAACTTCCCCAAGCTTCTATAATGCCTGTGGTGGTTCTCAGACCGTGGTGCTCGATAACCAGGGATTTGCACATGTTGCCTGTTCTTTTTCCCAGGACAGCGCTTCCAATGTTTCTAACCATTATTATAACCGTCTTGCCTACGGGATTATTTACTGGAATGAACACATGCCGCAACTCGACCAGGGCCTTGATCCGAATATTCTTTTTGCTAATCATCAATGGATTGGCTGGTTGAAAGATACCAATGTGTTACATTGGCCACTTGCCAATCTTACAATAACAAATGGTCCTTTGACACAGCATCCTCAACTTGTGATCGATAACAGGGATAAGATATTTCTTATCTATGATGCAGGCACAACACTTGCAGATGCCAATGGTAATAATTTTCATCACATCTTCGGAAGAGATGGTACGCTTTCAGGCGATACCGTAAAATGGAGCAACGATACGCTTGTAGATATTACAGGAGACTGGATCCAGTACAATTTTTCAGAATGTGTTTTTCCTTCAGCTTCACCGACCACGGAACAGAATTATGTATATATTCTTTTCCAGAAAGACGACTTAGCAGGAGAATTTGTGACAAATCTCACCCCAGGCCAAACATCACCGACGGATAACTCCATGGTACTTCTCAAATGGTTGAAACCGGTAATGATTGGTGTAAATGATAAACACGAAAAACCAACCTTCTCGATCGGGCAGAACTTCCCGAACCCGGTCAATGGCCTGACCAAGATAAATGTTTACCTGCAGAATGGCGGCGACTTATCACTAAAGATAACCAACCTGACTGGGCAGACCCTGATGGGTATGGAAAAAACAAATGTACATGCAGGTGTGAATGAGTTTGTTATTGACGCCAGCCAGCTTTCTTCCGGAATCTATTTCTATACGGTAAAGCAAGGTGATCAATCCATTACTAAGAAAATGATCGTTCAGTAATCATTTCCTGAATTGAAGAAAAGCCCTCGTTCGCCGGGGCTTTTTTTTTGAATCCTTTGTGTTACTTTGTGCAGCCCTTCGTCGCCTTTGTGGTAAAAACATTTAACCACAAAGGCACCCAAAGTAAACACAAAGTATCACTAAGGGATAAAAGTATTAATAAACCAATTTTAAATCGTCTTCTTGATTTTCTCTGTTTTGTTTTTTTTCTTATTTTTGTACTATTAAACATAAAATGTGTTAAACCCAAATCCCCAAATTAGTATGAAAAAATTCTTATTCTTGGTCCTGGCTCTTGGTATAACCTTGAGTATGTTTGGACAAAACGGAGGTTTGAAGCAGAAACATGCAACAAGGTTTGTTCCTGCACTTGCAAACCCAATAAAAATCGACCTTCCGGTTGTTGGTGAACTCCCTCCGAACAACAATGTATCAAGCAAAAGTATTAATGACGATCCAGTCTCCTCAATAACAAGGTATGATCAACAATCCAACTCTTCCATGCAAGACAGGTTATACCTTTATCCAGACCTGACACTTGGAACAGCGGCTACATGGTCAGAACAGGATGCTTCCTATACCGACCGGGGTACAGGGTATAACTATTTCGACGGCACCGCATTTGGTCCATTGCCCACCGCGAGGATTGAAAGCGTCAGGGTTGGCTGGCCTTCCTATCATCCCTTTGGCCCTACAGGTGAACTTGTCATCGCTCACGCGGCCGCGGGCAATCTTGTCATGAACACCCGCTCGGTTAAAGGAACCGGTTCATGGACTCAGCAAATATTGCCAAATGCTGTTCCTACTGGTGTCATTGGTATACTATGGCCAAGGGTAGTGACAACTGGAACAAACCATACCAACATTCACATCATCGCCTTGACAATGCCTACAGGCAATGGCGGAACAACATACAACGGAATGGATGGAGCACTTCTTTACTGCCGTTCAATCGATGGTGGTGTTACATTCTCTCCCTGGATCCAACTTCCAGGGATTACTTCAGCCGAATACTCTGCAATTGGAGGCGATGATTACATATTTACAGGAAAAGGCGATACCCTTGCTTTTGTCGTTGGAAGCGCTTTAGTAGATGAGTTTTTGATGAAATCGACCGATAACGGAACCACCTGGACGAAAACCATCATCTGGCATTCACTTTATAACCTTGGTGGAAGTTCTCCCAACTGGTTCAACTGTCCCGATGGTTCATCGGCAATTGCTCTTGATAATCAGGGATTTGCGCATGTCGTATTCGGCTTGGCATATGACAGCGCACCAGGGTCAGGATCCTTTTATTACAACCGAACGGCAAATGGGATTGCATACTGGAACGAACATATGCCAATGATGAATCAATCGCTTGACTGGAATGTACTTGCAACTAATCACCAGATTGGTGGATTTTTGAAGGATACCAATGCGGCTTACTTTCCACTTGCTAATTTGACCATGTTTAATGGCATATCACTTACAAGTTTCTCTCAACTCGTAATTGATAGCAGGGACAAGATATTTCTAATCTTTGCAGGAGCTACAACGCTTGCCGATGCAAACGGCAATAATTTACGTCACATCTTTGGTAGAGATGGGACTCTCTCCGGAGATACCGTTAGATGGAGCAACGATACGATCGTTGATATTACAGGAGACTGGATCCAGTACAATTTTTCAGAATGTATCTACCCTTCTGCATCACGTACTACGGATCCGAATAATGTTTATATTCTTTTTCAAAAAGACGACTATGCAGGAAGCGGTGTACAAGGTGCCGGACAATCGGGTTGGGTTGGCCAATCAACGCCGAGTGATAACTTCCTTACTCTTATCAAATGGCAGAAACCAGTTATGATTGGTGTAAATGACACACACGAAAAACCTACCTTCTCAATCGGCCAGAATTATCCTAATCCAGCAATCGGATTGACTAAAGTTAACATATACATGCAATATCCCGGTGATCTGTCGCTGAAGGTAACAAACCTGACAGGCCAGACCCTGATAAGCATGGAAAAAACAAATGTACTCGCAGGTGTGAATGAGTTTGTTATTGATGCCAGCCAGCTTTCTTCCGGCATTTATTTCTACACGGTAAAGCAGGGTGATAAATCCATAACAAAGAAAATGATCGTTCAATAATCATTTAATGAACTGAAGAAAAGCCCTGGTTCGCCGGGGCTTTTTTTTTGGAATAATCCTTTGTGTTACTTTGTGGTTTAATTTTTTTACCACAAATCAAGGAACCGGCATTTGTTGGTTTCTTGTGAAAAACCAAGCATTCGGGAAAATTCCTTACTTTTGCTTTCCAATATCAAACAGGCAGAATGTTAGGTAACGAGATCAAACATCTGATCGGGAAAGAAATCCGTCTTGAATTAAAGCAGAAATATGTTCTGAACGGGATTCTCCTCTACCTGGTTTCCACCATCTTCGTAACCTACCTGGCCTTCGACCGTATCATCGATAGGGATACCTGGAATTCGCTGTTCTGGATCATCCTCCTCTTCGTTGCTGTTAACGGGATTTCCAAAAGCTTCATCCAGGAAAGCCCTGCACGCCACCTCTACTATTACACAATTGCCAGTCCCCAGGCCATCCTGCTTTCAAAGGTCATTTACAACCTCTTACTCATGACCATCCTATCGGTCCTCTCCTTTGTCTTTTTCCTCCTGCTAATGGGGAATCTGGTCGTCAATATTCCGCTTTTTCTTACTACGCTGATCCTTGGCAGTCTGGGCCTGGCTTCTATCCTTACGATGGTTGCCGCCATTGCCTCGAGGGCCAGCAACAATTTCTCGCTCATGGCGATCCTGAGCTTTCCCATCGTCCTTCCACTGCTCGGAACCCTGATGAAAGTTTCAAAGAACGCCCTCTCAGCCGCCCAATGGTCGGGAAACTACGGCTTTATCATCATCCTGCTCACCATCAATGTGGCCGTCATCATCCTGGCTTATTTATTATTTCCGTATCTTTGGAGAGACTAAATTCAATTACGAATTATCAATTATGAATTACGAATTAATCTCATAATCCATAATTCAAGATTCATAATTATTCAGTACCTATTAATGAAATAATTTGGTGACAAACATAAGAAAATATTGGTGGAAGGTGCTTGCTGGGATACTGCTTCTCTATGCCGTTATCGGTGGTTTTTTCATCACGGTTTCTTTTGAAGGGATGGAGGTTGCTGCAGAATCCATGCGGAACATCTTCTATCATGTAGGGATGTGGTTTGGCATGTTTACCATGCTGATCACAGGGTTTGTTTACAGCTTACGGTACCTGCGGAAATTCGATGAGCAGGAGGATATCAGGGCTGTGGAAGCTGTGAATGTAGGTTTGATGTTTGGCTTCCTGGGTATTTTTACGGGAATGATCTGGGCCAACTTTACCTGGGGTTCACCCTGGGTTAAAGACCCGAAACTGAATGGAGCCGCCGTTGGACTGATCATCTATCTTGCCTATGCAATCCTCCGCGGATCCATTGACGATACCCATAAACGGGCCAAGGTGGCAGCGATCTACAACATTTTTGCCTTCTTCCTCTGGATCGTCCTTGTCATAATCCTGCCACGCCTGGCCGGCGAAAGTATCCATCCGGCCGGCGGAAACAATGCCAATACGATATTGCCATTGCACCTGCCGCCTTCCATGCGCCTCATTTTCTATCCCGCTATGCTTGGATGGGTCCTCCTCGGCGTCTGGATCTATAAACTCAGAGTGCGGATAAGAAGAATAAGACTGATCATCGATAATAAATAAAAACCCATGTTAGCAAACGGAAAGATCTTTGTCGTGGTTGCCATTCTGGCCCTTATCCTGGTCGGCATTTTTGTTTACCTTTTTACGATCGACAGGAAAGTTACTAAGCTGGAAAAAGAAGTAGAGAAAATCTCTGAACCGGAAAAATGAAGACCATCCATATTGTTACCCTGCTTGTATTGATGATTGCAGTTGCCGTTGTAGTAACAACATTAACGGATTCCAGCACCTATTCAAATTTTTCAGAAGCCTCTGCCATGCCAGGAAAAGAATTTCATATCATCGGGCGCCTCGACAAGAATAAATCCATCGACTATGATGCAACAAAAAATGTAAACCGGTTTTCATTCTACCTGATCGATGATAAAGGATTAGAAAAAAAGGTGGTGTACAAAAATCCAAAGCCGCAGGATTTCGAGAAATCCGAAAAAGTAGTTGTCATAGGTTCGATGAAAAAAAATGAGTTTCTCGCCACCAGCCTCTTGCTCAAATGTCCATCGAAATACAACGCCAACAAACCGGAAAAATTCGGCACAAAAACGTACAAAACGAAGTGAAAAAGTGTTAAGTTTTAAGTTTTAAGTTTAAGAATTTTTGAGTTTTATGTTTTGAATCTTGATTATGAGGATGATATAATAATGTTTCATCACTTAACACTTAACACTTAAAACTTAACACTAATTTCTGAACAAATGTCTTACAAAACCCTGTCTCACTTTATTTCCGCCCTTGAATCTGCCGGGGAACTGGTAAGGATCAAAGAGTTTGTGTCTCCACACCTGGAGATCACCGAGATAACCGACCGGGTCAGCAAAAACAACGGCAAAGCGCTTTTATTTGAAAACAATGGTACCGGTTTTCCTGTTCTGATCAATGCTTTCGGTTCGGAGAAAAGAATGTGTATGGCATTGGGGGTAGACAACCTGGATGCTGCAGGGGAGGAGTTGGGGAAGATACTTCGGGATTTCCTCGGACCTAAAGAAACTTTCTTTGAAAAACTGAAGATCCTGCCTGCCCTGAAAGATATTTCATCCTGGTTTCCAAGGTCGGTAAAGAGAAAAGGAAGTTGTCAGGAAGTAATCATGGAAACGCCCGACCTCACGAAGCTTCCGGTACTCACCTGCTGGCCTGCCGACGGTGGACCGTTCATTACCCTACCAATCGTTCATACCAAAGATCCTGTTACCGGCATTCGCAACCAGGGCATGTATCGCATGCAGATATTCGGTCCTGCCCTCACCGGCATGCACTGGCACCGGCACAAAGGATCTGCGCATCATTTTTCGAAATACAAGGAACTCGGGAAAAAAATGCCGGTGTCGGTTACCCTTGGCGGCGACCCGGCTTATACCTACGCAGCAACAGCCCCCTTGCCCGAAAACCTTGACGAATATATGCTTTCGGGATTCCTGCGGAAAAAGAGAGTCGATCTGGTCAGGTGTTTGACGAATGACCTGGAAGTTCCTTCTGATGTGGACTTTGTCATAGAGGGTTACGTCAACCCGGAAGAAGAATTCATCATGGAAGGTCCCTTTGGCGACCATACCGGTTTTTATTCCCTCGCCGACCTCTATCCCCGTTTTCATGTAACCTGCATCACACACCGGAAAAATGCCATATACCCGGCAATTGTCGTAGGAATACCGCCCATGGAAGATGGCTGGATGGGAAAAGCAACCGAACGTCTCTTTCTTTTCCCGATGAAACTGATTGCCGTTCCGGAGATGAACGACATCAATATGCCTGTGGCCGGGGTTTTCCATAATATCATGATCACAAAGATCGAAAAATCATTTCCCGGCCAGGCAATGAAAGTCATGACTTCGCTCTGGGGCGCCGGGCAGATGATGTTCAACAAGATCATGGTTGTGATAAGCAGGGATGTTGATCTGTCGGACTACAAGGCCGTGGCAAGGGAAGTTACACAAATGACCGGTCCCCTGCAGGATATCCACTTTATCAAAGGCCCTGTCGACATCCTGGATCACTCCAGCCGCCATTTTTCATTCGGCAGCAAAATGGGAATCGATGCAACGGTAAAATGGCCGGAAGAATCAGAAGGATCTTCTTCCAATACTTTTCAACCATTCATCGATACACTTGTCCTTCAGGAAAAATTTCCGGAGGTGATTGCTGTCAATGAAACGTTTCTGCCTGAAGGAATTTCGCTTGTGGTCCTGTCGGTTAAAAAGAGCCGGACCAGCCATGTACGTGAGATCAGCACTGAGATCATGAGACAAGGCCTCATAAGGGATATTAAATTCCTGCTCTTCCTGGATTCGGAGGTCGACATTCATTCACCTGCCGATATTGCATGGATCGCTGCCAATAATATTGACCCGATGAGGGATTGTTTTCACCCGGTTTCTGACAATGGAACATCATTCCCGGTGCTGGTTCTGGATGGTACCCGTAAAACCGCCGGATTTGACGGATTTGAGCGTGACTGGCCCAACATCATCGTAATGGATGAACCTACCATCCGGAAAGTGGATGAAAAATGGGAAAAGTACGGATTGGGGGCCCTGGTATCCTCCCCATCCCGGAAATACAGATCATTGATACTCAATGATGGGGCAATGGTGCATGAAGGTTTTTGAATTAGCTTTGATAAATTTACCTATTTTTGTTCCATAAACCCAAAAGCATGAAACGATTCTACCTCCTGCTTTTTGCCATGGTACTTGCCCTTATTTCCTTTACAGGAATCAGGGCGCAGACCTGTATTGTGATGGGAAAGGTCATGGATGAGCAGACAAATGAGGCCATCCCTTTTGTCAACATCGGGATCAAAGGATTACCGACAGGTACTTTCAGTGATAGCAAAGGGTTATACCAGATAGAACTGTCCAGGGGAGATACTGTCCTGTTCATATCCTGCGTGGGGTATGATAAACAAGAAAAGCATATCAATATTGACGGAAGAAGGAGATTCTATCTCGACATCCAGATGACGCCGGTTTCCCAGGAACTGAGCACATTTGTAGTTTCAGGATCAAAATATGAACAGAAAGTTGAGAACTCCATTTCTACGATCGAAGTGTTGAAATCGCAATCCATCTTATCCTCCAACCCGAGCAGTATTGATAAGGCGATTGACAAGATCCCCGGGATCACCATCGTGAACAATGAACCGCAGATCCGCGGCGGCAGCGGGTTCAGTTCCGGCCTCGGAAGCCGTGTCATGGTAATGGTGGATGATATTCCTGTCCTCAGAGGTGATGCCGGCCGTCCCGACTGGGGTTTTCTTCCCGTGGATGATGTGGAACAAATTGAGGTGGTGAAAGGAGCTTCATCGGTCATATATGGTTCTTCCGCCATTACCGGCGCAATCAACATCCGCACGGCATACCCTACAGATATACCGGAAACCAAAGTGAATTCGTTTATCGGGGTCTACAGTAAACCCGACCGAAGTTACGCCACCCCATGGACTGGTATGAATCCCATTTTCTTTGGATTATCGTTATCTCATTTGCAGAAAATGGATAATATCGACCTCGGATTCGGTATCAATCTTTATAGCGATCAGGGTTACATTGGCGGCACTCCTGCGAAGGTTTTTGACGCGGTCCCTGATTCGGTATTTAACAAAGGCGCCTTTACCAAGAGGGGAAAAGTTTACTTTAACACAAGGGTCCGGAACAAGAAAATTGAAGGGTTGACCTATGGTATCAACGGTAATTTTATGTATAACGAAAATTCGGAGACTTACTTCTGGTATAATGCCGATAGCAACCTGTACCGTTCTTACCCCGGCGCTTTATCGATCTTTAAACAATTCACTTTTTTCGTTGATCCCTATATAAAATATTTTAATAAAAACGGGAACAGCCATAGTTTGAGGAACCGTATCTATTACGGGAATACCGATGCAAACAACAACCAGTCGAACCGTTACCTTACGGTTTACAACGACTATCAGCATACCCAAAGGTTTAAAAAAGTGAAGGAACTTGTATTGGTATTGGGCATCACGAATACGTATTCCCATTCCTATGGCAAAGTCTTCTCCGGAGTACTGGATTCCCTGGGAACCACTGCGGCAAATCAGAACGGGGAATACACCTCCGAGAACCTGGCTGTTTATGCGCAGCTTGAAAAAAAGTTCTGGGACCGGCTCTCTCTCCTCGTGGGGGGCCGCTGGGAATATTACAGGATCGACAGCATGACCGAAAACAAGCCTATTTTCAGAGGCGGGCTGAACCTGAGAGTTGGCAAAGCTACATTTTTCAGGGCTTCTGTAGGACAGGGTTACAGGGCGCCCAGCATTGGTGAATGTTACATAACTACTAATTCCGGAGGATTTGGCTTTTACCCGAATCCCGATCTTAAATCTGAAACCTGTCTTTCTTATGAGGTCGGTGCGAAACAATTATTCAAGTTTGGCAAGTTCATTGGAATGGCTGATATTTCAGGGTTCCTTGAAAATTATAAGAATTACATCGAGTTCAATTTCGGTATCTGGGGAAATTCTCCGATCTTCAAAAATGATCTCGGGTTTAAGTTCCTGAATACCGGTCCTGCCCGAATCTATGGCGTGGATATGACATTGGGCGGAGAAGGAAGAATTGTACGGAACCTGGAAATATCGTTACTTCTCGGTTACACCTATTCCATCCCCATAGCGCTGCAACCGGATGAGGTTTACTACTCCCATTTTGAAACAAGCACCCAGAAAGTCCGCAATTATACCTATGCAAACACTTCCTCCGATACCAGCGGAAATATCCTGAAGTATCGCATCCAGAGTCTCTTCAAATCCGATCTTCAGCTTACCTATAAAAAAAGGTTCTCCATCGGGTTTGCCGGGAAGTATTACGGGTACATGAAAAATATCGATATCTTTCTTTACCAGCTGGATACACCGACTGCGATGCATTCGGGAATCAAGAAATACAGGGAACAGAACAATGACGGGAATTTCATCGTGGATGTCCGGGTAAGTTACAACATCAGGGATTTCAAGTTTTCTCTGCTGGTAAATAATTTTTTCAATACAGAATATTCACTGAGACCCATTACTATTGAAGCGCCAAGGACGACCTCCTTACAAGTTCTTTTACATATTTAATCAAATCAACCATTCAAACAAAAAAGTTCATCATGAAAAAAATTCTCACACTTGCAGTACTCGTTTTATGCATTTCTGTATATGGTTACGGACAACAGAATATTCGTGGAGGTGATTTCGAACACTGGAAATATAATACTGTGCATCACTACTACGAGCCGGATAGCAGTATATTTTCAACGCTAAACATCCTGGATACGATCCCGACACCGTCGGGAATCACTGCTTCCCCTTGTGATACGGCTCATAGCGGAACTTATTCTGTCCGTCTGGTTACCGGGTATATTGATCTTGTGCAGGCTGTTATTCCCGGTGTTATCGGAACCATTAAGATCAATTGGGTTACAGACAAGGCCATTCTTGGAATCCCTTATCCTTATGGCAGTACCTTACCCACAAGGTTTTTGGGTTATTATCAATCATATCCCCTCGTAAACGACTCCTCTGCAGCCGTGCTTTTACTTTCAAAATGGAATTCCACATCTATCCCCAATCGCCGCGACACCCTGGCATACAACCGCCTTGCATTTCATGGTATAATCGATTCCTGGACCGCATTTGATACCGCTGTTACATACCGTGATCATTCTACAATACCCGATACACTTACCCTCCTACTCTTATCCTGTGCTGGGTTTAATGCAACTAATATGTTAGGCAGCGTCGGGCAGATTGGCAGCATGGCACTGTTTGATGATGTTAACCTTACGGATGTAAGCGGATTCCCGCTCCTGCTTATGCCTTCTGTAAAGGTGAAACTTTCACCGAATCCCGCCTCCCAATACCTGAAAATTGAACTTGGCAGGAGTGTTGAAAACGGATATTTTGAAGTTTATGATGCCCAGGCAAAATTCATCCAGCAGGTTCCTTTGAATGGAAACTCAGGACAAATTGGTTTGAGTGATCTCAGTAACGGGATGTATTATTATAAATTAACCGAAAACAATAAACTCCTTAACTCGGGAACTTTCATTGTTAAAAAATAAGATGATCAGGGATTTTTATGAATGAAATTAAAACCTCTCAGATGGCAATGGACCTGGAAGACAGGTACGGTGCACACAATTATCATCCATTGCCGGTCGTACTTGCCAAAGGGCAGGGAGTCTTTATGTGGGATGTGGAAGGCAAGAAATATTTTGATTTCCTATCCGCTTATTCAGCCGTTAACCAGGGTCACTGCCACCCGAAGATCATCCAGGCAATGATCGACCAGGCAAGTACCCTGGAACTGACCTCACGGGCCTTTTATAATAATGTGCTCGGCGTTTATGAGAAGTTTGTCACGGAATATTTCGGCTACCAGCGGGTTCTTCCGATGAATACCGGCGCTGAAGGGGATGAAACGGCACTGAAGCTGACCCGTAAATGGGCTTACAAGGTAAAGGGCATTAAGGAAAACCAGGCGAAGATCATCTGTTGTGAAAACAACTTCCATGGCCGTACTATTTCTGTTGTTTCCATGTCAACCGATCCCCAGGCCAGGAACGACTTCGGTCCGTTTACGCCCGGGTTTATCATCATTCCCTACAATGACCTGAAAGCGCTTGAGAAAGCGCTGGAAGATCCAAATGTTGCGGGGTTTCTTGTAGAACCGATCCAGGGAGAAGCAGGCGTTTTTGTTTCGGATGAAGGCTACCTGAAGAAGGCGTACGACATGTGTAAGGGAAAGAATGTTCTGTTCATTGCCGATGAAGTACAGACAGGAATTGCCCGTACCGGGAAATTGCTTGCCTGCGACTGGGAAGGTGTTCGCCCCGATATATTGATCCTCGGAAAAGCTTTATCAGGCGGGCTTTACCCGATATCTGCCGTGCTTGCCGATGACGCCATCATGCTGGTGATCAAGCCGGGCGAACATGGATCTACTTTTGGAGGAAATCCAATTGCCAGCCGTGTCGCTATTGCAGCGCTGGAAGTGATCCGGGATGAAAAACTGGCAGAAAATGCCTATAACATGGGCGTCATTTTCAGGAGAGAACTGGAGAAAATGAAGTCACCCATGGTCGAACTTGTCAGGGGAAAGGGATTGCTTAATGCAGCAGTTATCAAACCGGTGAACGGGAAAACCGCATGGGATGTATGTCTCAAAATGCGCGACAACGGGTTGCTGGCAAAACCGACCCACAATCATATCATCCGCTTTGCGCCGCCACTTGTCATCAACGAAGCACAGGTGAAGGAAGCCGTTGAGATCATCCACATTTCACTGAAATCATTTGAATAGCAAGAGTAAAAAAGAGAATTTCATTCACCACTGCACCAATCTTCTTTTGGTGACAATCTCCTTTATTTTTAAAAAGTTGCCTGTAACTTCAGATTGAATTGCCGCGGAGTAAGGTAATTCGGAACTGCATACTGCTGGTTATTGATATCGGTGACCCACAGGTAGGAAACCGTATTGCTGATCTGCAGCAGGTTGAATACTTCCAGGGAGATCCACATGGAACGAAAGACCCGGAAAGGATTCTTCCTCGAAAAGGTTGTGTTTTCCCCGATAATCTGCTTTGATAAGCCGATATCAACTCTCCTGTATGGAGGCATACGCAGGGTCTGTTGGTTTAGTGGCACATTCGGCGCACCGAATGGCAGGCCGGTACCGTAAAAAAGCGTCAGGTTCATCCGCCAGGAAGGATAATGGGGAATATAATCCTGGAAGAAGATGCTAAGGTTTACGCGCTGGTCGGTAGGGCGTGGGATCCAGTCGCCGTTGATATTCTCTTCGGTCTTCATGAATGACAAGCTGGCCCAGCTTTCGATCCCTTTCACAAATTCACCGTTGACCCTGAAGTCGACACCGGTAGCATATCCGAATGCATCATTTGTTCCGTAATAACTGATCTTCAGGTTATCGATGGAATAGGGGATGAGGTTGTTGATGTATTTGTAATATGCTTCTCCCACGAATTTGAAAGGACGCCCCCAAGCATTGAAGTAGAGATCGGTACCTGCCACAACCTGGATCGCCCGCTGCGCTTTTAGCCCTACAACTATATTACCCTTCAGGTCGGTAAGTTCGCGGAAAGAAGGGGGCTGGGAATAATATCCGCCCGAAACGCGAAAAACAACTTCCTTCTTCCAGTGCGGCTGAAAGGAAATATTAACCCTCGGATCCAGCATGAACTGCTGGTTATAATCCCAATACATCGAGCGCAACCCGGCAGTCAGCGCAATATCACTCTTTTCATTTTTAAAAGTCCATGTATTCTGGAGAAATGCCGAATACCGGTTTGACTCTTCCTGGCTCTTGTTTTTAATTGCATTGTAAAGAAGCAGTGAGTCGTGAGGCGGATTTTGTGAACCGACTGAATCATGCGGGTGTGGTAAGGAATACCCCGCCGAATCCTGCATCTCCCATTCATTGACAACATAATGAAAAAACTCATGCTGGTATTTGATACCCCATAGCGTCAGGCTGTTCTTCTTCTCATAGGTGCCCCGGTGCTCGAGGTTGAACACAGTCCCATCCAGCGAGTTCCGGGCATGGTTCAGGAACGTGCCTACCCCCAGTGCTTCGGTTACCTGCCCGACATTGCTGCTACCCTGGTTGACTTCAAGTTTTCCGAGCCAGTATTCAGCAGAGATGTCATAGGTTTCATCTTCTATGGTCTGGTAGCCGGAGGCAGTGAATTTCAACCGTAACTCCGGAGCCGGCTTATAGGTTGCCGTCAGCGCACCGAGCCAGTTCTGGTAACTGTCAACCTCTTGACCGTCGAAGAAGATGGTGAGTTTATAAGCCTCGCCGAGAGTCCCGAAACTGGTTTCACGCGTCTGAGGAACCAGCTTGAAGGAGTTGTTTGAATAAGTTCCGAAGGCGGATATTTCCCATTTTTTATTGATCTCATAGTTGAGCAGCGCCTGAAAATCGAAATATTTGGGTCTATAATCGCCCTTTGTATCGAGTCCTTTCAGGAAATAAGAATTGGATTTATACCGTGCCCCCATGAGGTATGAGAATTTTTTTGCGATCGTGCCTTCCAGGTGCGCATTTGCGCCCAGCAGGCTGATGTCAAATGATCCTGCAAATGAAGTAGGCCGTTTGTACTTGATATCCAGAACCGACGACATTTTATCCCCATACCGTGCATCAAATCCACCGGCTGAGAAAGAGATGGAAGAAACAAGATCGGGATTGAGGAAACTCAGGCCTTCCTGCTGCCCCGAACGGATCAGGAAAGGCCGGTAGATCTCGATATCATTGACAAAAACCAGGTTTTCATCGTAGTTTCCACCCCTTACCGAATAGGTTGAGCTCAATTCATTGTTTGAAGAAACCCCGGGCATGGTCTTGATCAGATCTTCGACGCCGGCGTTGGCGGAAGGGATAAGGGAGATGGTCTTTGTATCGATCCGGTTGAAGGTATTGGTGTGCAGCTGCTGATCTTTCACTTCAATGGAGGGAAGCGAGGTGGATGTCTGGTTCAGGGTTTGACGGATTTCTTTTCGTTCACCGGGTTTTAATATCAGGTCAACAGTTTCCTTTTCAAAACCGATGAAGGTGAAGACGACAGTGATTTTCTTCCCTGAAGGAACTGTCAGCTCAAAATTTCCTTTTTTGTCAGATGTCGTACCTCCGGGCAAGCCGGCAAGGGTGATGTTCACATTCATAATCCCCTGCTGACCGGCATTGATCACCCGTCCAAAGATCACGGCAGTTTGCTGGGCCGAGACGCTCAATGCGGCCAGCCATAAAAGGCAGGTGAATGTTTGAACGATGATCTTTCTCAAAGGACGGCTCACTCGTTGGAAGTTGGTTTGGGTTTTTTCCTTTTGAATTCGCCATCCTTCCAGGCTTTGATAAATTTTGCCCAGGCAAATGGGTTGAAAATATTGAACGGCTGCTGTTGACCGAAATAATATAATTTGCTGGTCTGGTTTTCGATATAGTTGTTGTAGTTCATGCTCGCATCCATCGGGTAATCCCTTACCCGGATCATGATCTGTTCCGGATCCAGGTTTTTCCGCGCACGGTCAAGATCGTCATCCGGCACTTTGGCGTTGACAAAAGCACGCTTAAAGTCTTCAATTGTCGGCCAGGGAAAAATATAAGCAGCAGGGAGTGTAAGGGTGTCGCCGGTCATCAGCTGAATGAGGGAGTACCTCGATTTTGTGATGGTATCGGGGATGATGAAGGAAGCCGGTTTGAACCCAAGGGCATTGAACAGGATGGTGTCTTGTTTATGAGCAACGAAAGAAAAGTATCCCAAAATATCACTGGTAGTTCCCCGGTTTGTGTTTTTGATGACGATCCTGGTGTATGGAACGGCAGTGAGGCTGTCGGAAGTAATGGTAATGCCGGAAAACTGGACAAGGTTTCCGTTGTTTTCCTGTGCATTCAGGAGGTCGGACAGAAAAAGTAAAAGGACAAAGGTCAGGATTTGAGCAGACGGTTTCTTCATTCCAGGGAAATTTCTGAAGGATAACTCTTTGAGATAACGCATAAACAACGAAAATACGCAGTTTTTATTTCTTCTCCAAATGATAAAAAAAATGCTGTTACAAGGCGTAACAGCATATCATATCATGATTGATCCTGTTATTTCATAAGAAAACCTTTTTTCCGTGCTTCTTTCAGGCAGGCAGAGATCCCTTTCTTGTTGATGGTTCGGATTCCCTGGGCAGAAACTTTTATGGTTATGTACTTGTCCTCTTCAGGAATATAAAATTTCTTTGTTTGCAGGTTGGGATAGAATTTCCTTTTGGTTTTAATGTTGGAGTGGGAAACACTGTTTCCTCCCATTACTGCTTTACCTGTTATCTGGCAAACTCTTGACATGGTATGTGATTTATGATGCTTTTTAAAACGGAATGCAAAATTCGGGAAAATATTTGAATTTACAAAGAAAAAAGTGCTTTTTACCTGGGAAAAGATTGAATAACGTGATTAAAGAAGCGGACAAGAGGACAAGTTGGACAAGTTGGACAAGTTGGACAGGTTGGACAGGTTGGACAGGCGGACGAGTAAAGTACCAAAGAGCAAACACTAATGCCAATCCCACACTTCCAGCATCCAGCATCCAGCATCCAGCATCTAGCATCCAGTACCAAGCAGCTTCACTTTTTCCTTCAATATTTTTAAGGTTAAATTAATTGTTTTCAGGTGAGTTCGAAAAGCAAGTATAGCAAGACGTAAGGTGAATTTTCCATTCAACATTGTTGAGGTAATAAATACCCTGCCATCTTTCTGCACTTCTTCTATCAATCTTTTGTTAAATAAATCAGGGTCTCCTTTTTTAGGAATATAGCGGTAAGTAACAACCGATAATTCGGGTTCGCATTCAATTTCAAAACCAAGTTTTTGTATTTCCTGATAAAAGTATTTTGTCAATAATAATTTTTCTTCCAAACAAGCTACAAAAGGTTTTGTCCCATGTAATTTTAAAGGCAACCAAAGCCGTAAGCCCCTAAAGTGTTTGGTCAATTCAGGAGATAAATCAGCAGGCGAAGACTCATCTGTAGAGCTTAATGCATCTTGCATGTAATTGGCAAGGTAGGAATGCGATTTTTTCATTTGGCTGATATCCTTTATCAATATGGCACCCAAACCGTAAGGCAGAAACAAACCTTTGTGCGGATCAATACTAATGGAATCGGATTTCTCAATGCCGATCAATTTTTTCTTTCCTTCATTTGTCAAAATAAAAAATCCACCATAAGCTGCATCCACATGAAACCAAAGCTTATGTCGCATTGCAATGTTCCCGATTTCGTCCAAAGGGTCAATGGCTCCAACATCTGTAGTTCCTGCCGAAGCTATAATCAGACAAGGGTTTAATCCGTTCTTTTTATCTTCCTTAATTAAATTTTCCAATTCGTTGGCAACAATTCTATATGCCAAATCCAGTTTTACATATCTTAAGACACATTCGTTCAAACCGGCAATACGGATGGCTTTTTGCAAAGAATGATGTGCCTGTTGTGAAATATAGATTACCGATCTAGTAATGTTTTTAGAGTTGATTTCTTTAGCATCCCTTGCTGTTACAATAGCAATAAGGTTTGCAATACTTCCTCCGGAAGTAAGATTTCCAGCTGTATTTTTAGGATAGCCTAAAATTTCTGCAAGCCAGGCAATCAACATGTTTTCCATACGCACAGCACCGGGTGAAGCAAAAAAAAGGCCCGCAAACCGGTTGGTTACATCTGCCAGATAATCACCAAGCGCCGAATAATAAATACCTCCTCCCGGAATATATCCCAAATGCCCACCCGAAGCAGGATTCAAACCTTGCGAATCAACATTTTGTTTTATTAAGTTTAGTGCTTCATCAATAGTAATAGGATATTCGGAAATAGGAGAGTCAAGTAATGCAATTCCTTTGTTGGCTTTGTAATCGTAAGCTTTTAATTTTTCAATTTG